>NZ_LGCW01000267.1:0-89662 GCF_001279365.1 Streptomyces sp. NRRL F-5755
CCGCTACGAACGCAAGCCCGAACACTTCCTCGCCTTCACCGCCATCGCCTCAACCCTCATCTGCCATCGACGACTCCAAATGAAATGACGTCTTAGTGCAGAGAAGCACGGTCCGGTACCTGGGGCTGTTCCTGGAGGACCCGCTGGACGTGCCGTGGTCGGTGGTCGCGTACGTGGCCGAGCACCTGGGCGTGGAGGACCCCTCGGTGGTGAAGCGGTACACCGAGCGGCAGATGACGGCGTACGAGCACGCCTGGGAGATCCGGGACGCCTACGGCTACCACCAGTTCGAGGACCCGGCGTGGGGCCGGCGGTTCCGCACTTTCCTGCACGGGCGGGCCTGGACGCACGCCGAGGGGTCGGTGGCGCTGTTCAACCAGGCGGTGGGGTGCCTCGCCCACGGCACCCTGGAAGTGTGCCGCGGACTGCTGCGCCACACCCTCTACCTCGAAGAACTCACCCACCAGCTCACCGCCGACTGGCTCACCTACCGTCACCGCCGCTGGCCCACCTCCACCAACCCCCACCTGCTGGTCACCCAGAAAACCGCTCCCGACCCCGACCAGCCACCTGTCTCCCCCGGAACGCTGCACCTGGTGCCGCCCAAGGGGCTGACGTTGTCCGGGCTGCGCCAGGACCGCATCCTGGACGAAGCGGCCGAGACGGCAGATCCTCTCAGGCTGATGCGGCTGTTCGGGATCGCGGAGCAGACCGCCATGCGCTACATCAACGCGGCCCACCCGGCGAGCGCGGTGGTGCGGGCGCCGTCGCGCCAGTCCTGCAGCGCGGCGCGCTCGATTAGATCGCGCTGGCGCCGGTTCTCGGTGAGCGCCAGTCCGCCGACGATGTCGTGGATGCGGGCGAAGCTGCCGCCCACGCCGACGGCGCGCAGCTGCAGTTCGTCGCCGACCATCACGACCTTCGTGCCGGTCTGGCGGGCGTGCTGAAGGAGCACGGCCAGGGCGCGGTCGTCGACCATCGCGGCCTGCGGTCAGCAGCCGGGTGATGACGCCGCGCTGCTGGCCGGAGTAGACGAAGGCGCGCTCGGGGGTGGAGTTGGCGAGCTCCATGGTGGCGATCGTCATCTCGGCGGCCTCGGCGGTCAGCTGCGCGAGATGGGCGTTCAACCCGTCACTGGCAGCCTCGGTGCTGGTCCGCTCGGCCTCGATGACCGTGCCGTGCGTGTAGCGCTGGCGGTGCAGGTAGTGGGTGCGCCCAGAGTCCGGCAGCCGCACCGCGTGCCCGTCGACGGCCAGGACCTGGTCGGTCAGCTCGGTGAGCTGCTCGGCGGACCGCAGGTAGGGCACCGCGGCCGCGACCGCGGCCAGCACGTGCACGTGCGTCACAAACTTCTTCGCCGCGGTCAGGCCGTGCTCGGGATCCCAGATGCGCGCGGCGATCTGCTCCGGGGAGGGCATGCGCGGACCGGAGCCGGCCGGCAGTGCGGGGCCGTCCGGGCCGGGGCCGGGCAGCGCGGCCGCCACCATCGCATCGACGTTCTCTTCGCCGTCCAGGACGGCGGCGGCGCGGGTGCGCCAGTTCTCGCGCGGCGCCGCAGGGCCGACGTCCTCCTTGGCCTCGGCGCTCTTGAGGGCGGCGGCCTTCTGCTGGTCGCGGGTCGCCTCACGCCCGACCAGTTCGACGATCTTCTGATGGCGGCGGGAGAAGGCGGTACGCACCCGCTGGTCGATGCCGACCAGTTCCCAGGCGCCCTTGTCGGACAGCTCGAAGCGGGCGCCGTACTTCTCGATCAGCTTGGCGCGCAGCCGGGCCTCGGCGACCTCGTTGACCAGGCGCGCGTAGCGGTGGAACTCCTCACCGCCGGCGCCGGGCGCACGCCACGCGCCGTCCGCGCAGTGCACGAGGTGCGCCAGGTTGATGTGCGCGTGCAGGTGCGGGTCGCCGGGCGAGGCAGTGTCGACCGGGCGGGCGGAGCGGTGCAGCGTGATCCAGCCGATCAGACCGGAGGACTCCACCCGCGCGGCGCGCTCGCCGTCGCCGTGGTGCCCGGCCATGCCGTACGCGGCGGCGGGCTCCAGGACCTCGGTGACGGCCTCGTGGAGGGAGTCGAGGAAGTCCTCCTCGATGGCGGCCGCGGTCTGCGCGTCGACGAGTCCGGACGCGGCGCTGATGGACTTCACCAGTTCGGCGGTGACGTCCACGCCGCGCAGGCCGACGTCGACGTGGTGGCCCTTCCACCGGTTCGCCTCGGCGATGACGTCGGCGCCGTAGAGGGCATCGGCGTTCAGGCCGGCGGCCGCCAGGCGCTCGGCGTCGGCGACGGGGATGACGTGTGCGCCGTCGCGCTTGATGCCGCGCTCGGCACGGGCGAAGCGGTCGGCCAGCCGGTCGTTGCCGAGGTAGGCCGCGGCCGTCATGCCGTCCGCCGCGGCGAGCTCGCGTACGGCGTCGACGACGACGTGCGCGGCCACCTTGCCGCGCGGGTCCAGGACCTTCTTGCGCTTCACCAGCTGCTCGCCGGTGTTCGGGTCACGGCCGTCCATCAGGGCCCGCGCCATACCCGCGTCGACAGGGACGCCAGCCGTCAGGCCGAACTCGCTCAGGCCGCTGCCGACCCACCGCAGATCGCGGCTGTCGGCGAGGCGGTACTCGACCTGCTCAGGCGCGCGGATCGGCGTCGCGTACCCCACCCAGCCCCGCCCCCTTTGCGGCAGTTCATCCATTCCCCGGACCAAGATCACATATCGGCGATACCTGGAGTGCTATCCGAACTTGATCTTCGACCGGGTCTAGACGGTACCTCTGCATTCGCAGCTGGCCAACTGGCCTCCCATCAGGCGGGAAACCAACTGGGTTATCCCTCTGACTGCTGGCTGCCTACAGGTAACTTCGGTGCACCGGTTGCATGGGAGCACGGATGGGGGCGTGGTGCTGGTGCCTGAGATCGATGGGTTACGCGTGACGGTTCAGGAGCTGGAACGGGATGTCGCCTGGAAGCGGAAACGCGCTCACCTGTTCAGGGTTTCCCTGTCCGTCGCCCTGGCGAGCATCCCGGCACTCATCGCATGGAACTCCGCGTTCGCCGACATCCGATCCGTACTCATGGCGGGCCGGGGCGTACTCGTCACCACACTGGTCGTCGGCATCCTCAGCGTCATAGCGATCTCTTTCGATCATCTGTTGAATGTCGGCTTTTTCGCTTCGGACGATTCGCACACGGTGCCGGACCGATACGCGTACAGCCTGGCCTGGATGCGCGACAGGCTGGCCTCCAAGCGCGAGGAACTCCGTCGGAAGAGTGCAGGGGCGCATCCACCACTGACGGAGCGCCGCCGCATGTACCGCGAGGACACGGTGGAGGTCATCGCCCGGTACATGGGCGAGAGCCGTCACTACCGTCGCGTCCATAACGGCCTGCAGTCACTGATCATGGTTGGTTCGACCGCGGTCACCACGGTCGCCGCCCTCAGCCCGGAGGACTGGAGCTGGCAGAAGCTCACCGTCGTCGGCCTGGGGTTCTGCGTCACCCTCGCATCCGCGTTCACCGGTTACTACAACTACCGCGAGCGCGGGTACTTCCTGCGCCAGACTGCCGACTCCATCGAGGAGGAGCTGAATGCCCTGATGCTGGGCATCGGCGAGTACCGCCAGTTCAGCGAGGCACAAGAGGATGAAGCGCTTGCCAAGTTCATCGAGCGCGTCGAGGCGTTGCGCAGTGAGCAACGACGCCGGGAGCAGCAACTGGACCAACCTGCCGACCAGGCCGCGCCCGCCGCGCCGCCGCCAGCTTCAACGCAGGGGTAGCAGCATGGCGTGGAAAAGGGGCGCGCCGGGGAGGCGGGGGCGGAGGTCGCCGAGGGTGTGCCAGCCCCAGCTCTCGTACAGAGAACGGACCTTGGGGTGGTCCTGATCGACGAGGAGCGTGGCGCGCTCTTCGGTCCGGTCTGCGAGCAGGGCGTCGTGCAGTTGCTTCGCGGCGCCGGTCTTGCGCCACGGTGTGCGGACCATCAGCTCGCTGAGCGCGTACGTACGGCTGCCGGTCTCCTTGATGACGGCGGGGTCGACGTCGCTCAGCAGGCCGCCCCACCACGGGGCGCCGGCCGCCAGCGGGGCGCCGTAGGCGTAGCCAGCGGCCTGGTCGCCGTCGTAGCCGACCACGCACGTCCAGCCGGGGCGCGCGCTCCATCCGTCGAGGCCCCGGGCGAAGCGGTCGACGCCGGCGAACGGATCCGACGCCGCGGCGTCGGCGTACACCTCGGCGTAGACCTCCAGCAGCAGCGGGCGCAGCTCGGCGGCGTGGCGGTGGTCGTAGTGCCGTATGGCGATCCCAGTGGTCACGGGCGGGGCTCCTGGAGGGTGAGGGTGCGCTGGACGGCGGCGAGCCGGCCAGCAATGCGGCGGCTGTCGAGCGAGGCGTGCTGGAGGGCGGCGACGGTGTGCGCGGCCTGCTCATGCTCGCCCTGCGCGAGGTGCAGTTCGGCGAGCTGGACACCGTAGTAGGCACGGGAGCGGCGCATCGCGGGCGGCAGCAGGGCCAGGGCCTGGACGGTGGCAGCCTGCGCCGGACGGTAGTGCCCGAGCGCCTGGTGGGCGATGGCCGCCAGCCCGGACAGCTCGCCCGCGGACAGGAACGTCAGCCAGCTCGGTGCGGGCCCGGCGGCGTCGACGGGGTCGTACGCCTGCTCGGCGGCGAGCAGGGAGCGAGCGGCGCCGGCGCGGTCGGCGGTGCGGGCCCGGCCGATGGCCAGGCGGGCGTGCAGCAGGGCGGCGATGCGCGGGTCCTGGCGCACCCGGCGGACATCGAGGGCGGCCCGGGTGATCTGGACGGCCTCGCGGTGCCGGCCCTCCAGGCGGGCCTGCAGGCCGAGGTTGGACCAGGCGCGGGCGACGGCGGACGCATCGGCGGCGAGCAGGGCGCTCTGCAGCGAGGCGGTGTGCAGCAGCCCCGCCTGCCGGGGCTCGCCGCTGTCGTGGGCGGCCCACCCGGCCGACGCGTACAGGCCGCTGATCGCGCCGTGCAGCCGCCGCTCGACGCGCTCGCCGTAGACGCAGCCGTCCAGGGCGTCGCGCAGCCGTTCCACGTAGGCGGTGCACACGCTCAGCAGCGGGCCGCCGCCGACGGCGAAGAAGTGCGCGTCCAGGCGGCCGATGCTCCGGTCGATGCGGTCCAGGTCGCTCATCGCCAGGCGGCCGCGCACCGGGGTGTCGTCGAGGCCCAGGGCGAGCGCCACCGTGACGGCCACAGGCGCGGTGACGAACGTACGGCGGTACATGTCGTCGCCTCCCCTCTCCTGAGGTGCCGTCGGGGCGGACCGGCGGACGGCGCTGTGCTTCCCGCGCGGCACGAACCCGATCGCCTCCGGCGGCCGGCCGAAGATGCGTTCCAGCGCCAGAAGATACGTCGTGCACGGCCACCGGAACTCCCCCGAAGCCCAGCGGCGCACCTGCCGGTCCGTACACCGGCCGCGTGCGCCGGTCAGCTCGCCGACCACATCGTTGACCTTGTCGGCGAGGCCGGAGTGGCTGAAGTCGTACTCGAAGAGCAACGCCTCCAACGTGGCGTTGCGCTGTCTGGTCATCAGGGCCCCCGACCATGTGGTGCGTGGCCGCGACGGTAGTCCGGACCCGGTAGCCCGCGCGGGTAAAACCGTCCGGTCCCTGGCAGGTAAGTGCCCGGAAAACGTCCGGGGCGCACACGCCGCCACGGCGGTTGGCTGGGTACCGATACCCGCACCCCGCTGGAGGCCCCCGTGCCGCTCACGACCGCCGCTCCCGGCACCCCCCAGCCCTCAACCTCACCCCCGGCCCCAGAACGCGCTGGCACCCCCGTGGACGCCATACAGGCCACCGTCGCCCACGTCCTGGCCCCGCGCCGCTACGTCCCCGGCCTGCGCACCGCCCGGCAGCAGCGCCAGGCCCCGGCGCGGCACATCGAACTGCTCGCGCCGATCGCCGAGCAGCGCACCCGCTCGGTGTGGGCCGGCAGCGAGACCGCGCACCTGGTCGTGGCCGGTCTGGCCTGCCTGCGCTACCGGCTCGACCGCCGCCTGCCCATCTCCGCAGACGCCGCCTGGACCAGCGTCCAGGTGCTGGCCCTTCAGTGCCAGGCCCTGCTGGCCCTGGCCACCGTCCCCCTGAACGGCGAGGCCCACCGATGATCCCCGCACCCGCCACCCCGCACGGCCCGGACGGCTTCGCGGCCCAGGTGCTGCCGCTCGATCGCGAGCCGTACCTGGCGCTGGTCCAGGCGGTGCTGGCCTGGCCCGGCCCCGGGCCGGAACTCCAGCCGCGCGACTACGAGCAGATCGCCCATGTACTCGCCGTCCACGCCCGCGCCCTGGCCGGTGACGTCCAACGCCGCTGCGCCGTGCTGCCGGCGGACAGCGAGGTGCGGGCCCTGACCGAGGTCGTCCTCGGCGAGGCCGGGCGGCGCCTGTCGGTCCCGCCGCGGGCCACGGTGGCCGGGGTGCAGCACCTGGCCCGGCTCGTACGGGCGCTGTACGAACGCCTCGACCGCCTGGCAGCCGCCCCGGCCGCGCCCTGACACCCACCGGAAGCCGCCGCCCGGTGGCACCTCCCCATGGACCCGGGCGGCCGGAAGCCCCGGCGCCGCACCGCCTGCACGGACTGCGGCCGCCGGGGCTTCCTTCATCACTGGTCAGCGCCTGTTGAGGCTATTAGCTCAGCTAGCGGTGGGTATGTAGGGCGCTGCTGCGGCCTGGGCCATCGTCCGAAGTCTCATGAAGTAGGAGACGCAGTACTCCTCGTTGATCAGAGGAATGATCTTGTCGAGGTCGGCTATGCAGCCCCAGAGGTAGGCGATGCCACTGTCGTCGAGTCCGCCCTTCAGTTCCCTCTGCACAAGGCCGGCGACATCGGCATCCAGGAGGACCAGGTCCACGCCGTCGAAGTCCACGCCGCGGAAGCCGTCGGGGAACAGTGCGCGCAGGTGGTCCTCCCACAGTCGCGCGAGTCTGCCTTCGGGCTGTGCTCCGCCCACGTCGGCGGCTGCCGGCTCTGCCGCGGACGGTGGGCGAAGGAGCAGGGAGACGGCATCGAAAACGGCACGCACCAGTGCGACGGCCCGGAGCGGGCGGAGAGCAGCGCTTGACTCGGCGCCCTGCGCGAGCTTGTCGCGCAGCAGTCGGCTGCGGTCGAGTTCGGCGGCGAGTCCGGCCGTGATGAGCCCTGCGTCGGTGGCCCGCTCGATGAGGACGTGGAGCGGTTCGTGCGTGGCCAGACGCTCGGCGAGGACGTGCTCCAGGGCGAACAGGGAATGTGTGACGGCGACGGTGGCGAATTCGTACCGGTAGTAGGAGTGCCGGATGAGCTCGCGGGAGGTTTCCATCGCGCTCATGACGTACATTGACGCGTCGTCGGGCAGCACCAGGTCGGCAACCAGGGCGTGCATGTCCGCGTAGTCGAGAACGAGGTGGTGGGTGCGCGGGTCCCGTCCCGGCAGGGGGAGCGGGTCGGGCGTCGGTGGCAGGGTGTTCACCGGTGCAGTCTCGTCACCGGAAGGCTGTCGGTGCCAGCACATTTGCTTGAGGCGGTTCGCGTCCCGTCCCGCGGACGCACGGGACGCCGTCGGCCGAGCCGCACAAGCCGGACGCGGTTCCTGCGGACCGGCCGCGCGAGTGGAGCGCCCTCGGCTGGGCCAAGATCACCCTGTCCGCGCTGTCCTGCACCGCCGGCGCGGCCCTCAGCCTGGCCGGCCACCCGGAAACGGGTCTTGCCCTGATCGGTGCCGGATCCCTGGGAGGAGGCGTCCGGGTGAACATCCACGTGCGCAAGGTGCGCAAGTAGCACACGGGGCGCGAGGCCCGTTTCCCTGAAGCGCCCTTCCCGCGTCGGTGCCGTGATCTTCTCCACGGCACCGACGCCTCCGTTCACGAACGCCTTCTGCGCCACACCAGGGGCAAGGCGTGCAACCCGCGCGGCTTTAAGGTCGGGGCGTACGGGAGTACGACGAAGCGGCGGCGCACTGGGGCGACGGGCCCCCGGTCGAGGTGACGCTGCCGGACGGGCAGACGGTACGGGCGGTCGTCGTCCGGCGTCGGTGCGCTGCTGCGGTACTCCCGCCGGGGCCCACTTCACCGCCTGGAGCGCGGCGAAGGCGAGCGCGGACGCCGCCGCAACCGGGGCTTCCTCCAGCTCGCCCCGCTCCGTCAGCTCCAGGAGCCACTGGCGACGGCCTCGATGTCGATGCCCAGCGTCGCGCGGACCTGGCCGGTGACGGCGGCGACGTCGTCCGGGTCGGTCAGGTCCGCGAACCAGGTGGCCGCAACCGGGCCGGTGGTGGGGCCGCCAAGGCGGTTACCGGCGTTGTTCGTCGATCAACTGGAGATAGCGGGCGTACTGGGCATCGGTGATCTGGCGGTTGCGGACGAGGCTTCCTTCTTCCATCCGGTAGGTGCGCTCGGGATCGCCCCGGAAGGAGAGCCAGTTGAAGGAGGTGGTCACCCAGACGTCGTCGTACACGAGGACCTTGGCGTGGCTGCTCTTGAGACGGGTGAAGGTGAACTTGCCGTGGTAGCGGTCGGCGAGGTTGGTGAGCTTACGTACCGCTACCGGGTCGGTCTTGGTGTCGTTGTCTTCGTAGCCGTAGGCGATGCGCACCTGCACCCCGCGGGAGAGGCGGTTTTCGAGCTTGCTGACGAACGGGGTCGTGATGATCGCGTTCTTGATCCAGGGAGAGATGATCAGGATGCGGCGCCGGGCGTGGGTGAGGGCCTCTTCAAGGACCTCCGGGTGCTCGAAGACGCCGATGGCGCGGATCTCGTCCGCCAGCGGCCGGTCGGCTTCGCCTGCCGGCGGGGCCGGCTTGGGAGCCGCGGAGGCGAGCTGCGAGGCTGCCTGCTCGGCGCGGTGCTCGGTGACCTCCTGCAGAGGGACACGGGCCTTCTCCAGGTCAGGGTCCAGGGCAGGGCGCTCGGAGGGCGGTGCCACGGTGATGTCGAGCGCCTGGGCGCCGCCGTGCCCGATCAGGGCGAGGTCATGGGTCTGGCTGAGTTCTCCGTCCACGGCGACGCCGAGCTGGATGTCGGCGCGGTCTGGGTCGGCGTAGACGAGGAGCTTGACCGGCAGGACACGGCGGGCCTTGGTCTGGTGGATGCTTTTGACCTGGAGTACTTCGCGGTCGGTGGTTCCGTTCTCGCGGAGCAGGGCGGTGATGTCGGCGGCGGTGATGTCGCCGTCGTCAACCGGCCCGGACCGCGCGGCGGGCAGCATGATCATGCCGTCTTCTTCGGCCTGGCCGCGCGGCAGGGTGGTGCGCCGGTCGTAGGGGGCGGCCTTCCACAGCATCTGGTCGAAGACCAGGGGCTGGCTGACACGCACCGGGACGATGTCGGCTGCCTCCCGGGCGGTGATGCGGCCCTTGGCGGTCAGGCGCAGGCCCGGGGACCGGGTCTCGTCGTCGGTCGGCGGCCCCCACATGAGGTCGTCCGTGCGGAAGAGCCCGGCGACAGTCTGGTCCACCATGCTCTTGGGCAGGCCGAGGGTGCCGGAGATGCGGTTGCCGCTGGTCATGTTGTGGTCGACCAGCCGCAGCACAAACTCGTCCATCAGCGGCAGGCGCTTGCTGTCCTGGGCGAGGACTTCGGCAGTGAGCAGGGCGACGGGCAGTGCCGCATCGATGATGGTGACCAGCTCATGGCCGGGACGGGCATTGCGGAAGCGGGCCGCCAGGAGACTGTCGGGGCTAAAGGTAGGCATCGCGGATCTCGCATTCCTCCGGGTGGCCGCTCATGTAGTCGAGAACATCGCGCAGGGCCCCGGGTTTGCTGCGGCAGAAGCCGGCGTCACCGACGATGACCAGGCCGTAGCGGGCGCGGCTGAGGGCGACGTTGATGCGGCGCCAGTAGGGCTGGCCCAGGAAACCGAAGCGGCCGCGGGTGTTGCTGCGGGTCACGGAGAACACGGCGAGGTCGCATTCGCGGCCCTGCACCGCGTCGACGGACAGGACCTGCGGAGTGAAGTGCTTGAACTTGACCGAGGCCAGGCGCCGCTTGAGCTCTTCGACCTGGCGGCCGTAGGGGGCGATCACCAGGACATCGAGGGGCTTGCCAGGGGGGACGGTGATGACCTTTTTGCCGATGGCCTGGTCGATCACGTTGAGGCGGTGCAGGGCCAGCTTGCTCTCCAGCGGGTTGGAGATGCTGGTCTCGGTGGCAGTGAGTTCGGATTCACGGCGGTCGGGCCGGGCGCTGGTGTCCAGCCAGAGGACCGGCTTATGGATCTGGCTGTAACCGGGCAGGGCGTGGTCGCTGGGCGACAGCAGCTTCCCGCCGTAGAAGCAGGCGCTGATCATATTGCCGATCGCCGGCGTCATGCGGTACTGCTCGCGCAGCAGGTGCTTGACCGGCGCGTCGGTGCAGTTCGCAAAGTACTGGAACAGCGTTGTCATCACCAGCTCGGGAATGAGCTGGTGCTCGTTCATGATCTTCTCGTTGCGCAGCAGGTCCTCGTCGACGGGCGGGAGCTGATTGGTGTCACCGACCAGTACCCATCGTTTGGCCCTGGCCAGCGGCACCAGGGCTTCGGTCGCGGTGGCCTTCGATGCCTCGTCGAAGATGCACAGGTCGAATTCGAGGTCCCGTGCCGCTGGGTGGCTGAGGAACCCGAGCGCAGTGCCGCCGATGACATGCCGGGTCCGCAGAAAAGCGCTGATCATGTTCTGGTCGGTGCCGATGCGCTGCAGCCATTCGCCCTGCAGGCGCAGCAGGTCCAGCATCTCCCGCCCGGTGCCGGAGGGTTCAGCCAGCAGGACTTGTACCGCGTCGCGGGCATCGGATGCGCTCATGTCCTCGCGCAGGGTGAGCTCACCGGTGAGCATGGTCTGGACTTCGGCGAACAGCTCAGCGCGCTGTTCGAGCAGTTGCTCGTGGCGGGCCCGGGCGGTGACGACTTCCTCACCCAGTTCGCGGGCGGAGGTGGTGCGCTCCGGTACGGGCTGGGTCATCAGGTCGTCCAGGCGGGCCTTGACGTGCGCCAAGTCGGCGGCCACGGAGGCAATCTCTTCCAGGACCAGGGCTGCCTTGAGGTGGTGGGCTTCGAGCCCGCTGGCAGTGGCCACCGTGTCCAGATACTTCTCCGCCCGCGCACGGACGCCTTGGGTCCACTTCTTGACTTTTCTGTCCAGGAGCAGCGGCTGGGCGCTCTTGGTGACCCGCGGATCATCGACGTGGCCCAGGCGGACGATGCCGTCGATGCCGGCGTCTTCGATGCGTTTGAGAGCGTTGTCGATCGCGATGTGCGTCTGGCTGACGATCAGGATGCGGGCGCGCGGTTGCTGGGTGAGGATCTGCTCGACGATTTCGGCGATCACGGTGGTCTTGCCGGTGCCCGGGGGGCCTTCGACGAGCAGCAGGTCCTGCGTACCCAGGGCATGGGCGACGACGTCCCGCTTGCTGGTGTCGAGGTCGGTGCGGAACCAGGTGGTGACCTCGGCAGGCGGGCGTGCGGGAATGCTGGCGGGATCGTCGATGAACGTCCGCAGGAGCGGGTTGGCCGTCTGGCCGGCAGTGACAGCGCCAAGGGCGTCCCGCTGGCGGTTGATGGCGCTGTGGCTCGGGCCGAGGAACGGCAGCAGCACGCCCCGGGACGGCAGCATGGCCGTGGGCCGCGTCATGCGCAGCACGATGGTGTCGTCGGTCTGGCTGGTCACCTCACCGCGGTCGATCGGCCGGCTGTAGGGGTACTCCGCCACCGACCACTCTTCGCCGACCTCCACCGTGTGGCCCGGCGAGGCCAGGTGAAAGATGCGGGTGCGCCCGGCTCCGTTCATCCGCTCGAACTCGATCGGCTGCCGCCCCTGAGCCGCGACTTCTTCGCGGGCCTCCAGGACTCGCCGCCACCCGGCGAACAGATCCCCGAGCTGGTGGCTCCGGTGGGCCCTGGCCTTCTCCTCGCGCGCGTCCAGGTGGGCGTCGAGGTGGTCCAGGAGCATCGTGAGCCCCTCGTACGCCGGGTCCTCCCCCGGATCGTCGAAGGTCCATGTCAGGACAGGATCAAGCTTGAGAGCGGATTCGCGGCGCCGGGCCAGCCATTCCTCCGCCCGCGCCTCCGCAGAAACGATCACACACCGGTCCCGGTGCGCCTCATCGTTGACCAGCCGCAGAAACAACGTCCGGCCAAAGACGCGCACCGTGGTGGTGTCAATCTCCCGGGTCTGCTGGTTGTAGCCGTAGTCCACATGGACGGTGCCGGAGATGTCTGCCAGGACAGCGCTTTTCGCTTGGTCCCAGTGGGACTCGTCCACAGCGGGTGTGCCGTTCAGCCGCTCCGCCGCAGGGCGGGTCATCTTCAGCCAGAGTGCGTTGCGGCGGCGGGCATCGCGGTTGCCGCACACCCGCTGCGCCTCCAGGAGCTGGTGCTCCAGCACGCTGGCGTTCGCCGGCCGCTTCTGCGGGTCGTAGTCGATGCAGGACTTCAGGATGTCGCGGATCGCCGGCTCCAGCTCGAGCTGGTCGAGCACGGGCACCAGGTCGGGATAGTCGCGCGCCTGGTTGCGGGAGAGCGGCTGGATGGCGAGGACCGCGAACGCGTAGACGTCGCGGACGTAGGGGACCGCGTCGCTGTGCTCCGGAGGGGCATACAAAGTGGAACGGAAGTCCGCGACCGTCTGGTCCGTGGCGACCGCGGCCTTGGCCAGAAGCTTGGCGATCCCGAAGTCGGCGAGCTTGACCGTACCGTCCGCTGTCAGCAGCACGTTGCCCGGCTTCAGGTCGCGGTGCTCGATCTGCTGATCGTGCGCGTAGGCCAGCGGCCCGCCGATGCGGCTGAAGTAGGCCGGCCAGTCGAGGGGGCGGCCGTCCTCCAGCTCATCCTTCAGACTGCGCTCGACCCACTCCAGCGCGATGAAGTACCGCTCCAGTTCGGCGTCCCAGCCGGAATCGAGCATTCGCACAATGTGCGGGTGGTCCAAGGACTTGAGGGCCGAGGTTTCGCGTTCCAGGAAGATCTGGCTGACGGCATCGTCACGCTGCCTGATCAGCTTGACGGCCACGTGGTCACCGTCAGCGCTGGTGACGTCAACAGCCTTGCGGACCTCGGACAGGCCACCGAGGCGCGCCGCCTGGGGGAGCAACAAAAACCGGCCGTTGATCGTCGTCCCCACCCACTGCTCCCTGCTCAACGCTGCTGCCAGCGCATCTCGCCGCAAAGTATTCATCTTTGCAGTGCACAGCGCCGCCACCAGCTCTTTGGCCAAGAAACAACCAGACCTGACGCAAACCGGTCGGGCTCCCCAGCTCAGTCCCAAGACACACGACGGACGCCCCTCAGAGGAAGGGCAGAGCCAGCGACTCCGCCGCGCATCTCCCGTACTCCCCGCGCCTGCACTCGAAGCTGCTGCGCAAGAGACATCGCACTGTCAAGGGAGCCCGGGGAGACGGACGAGATCCACAGCGCCCCGGCGGAGGAGTGGTCATCGGCGCAGGTACGCGTGGGTGTGTTCGGACAGGTCCGGCGGTCCGTCGAACAGGGTCGGCCAGTCGGGTACGGCCGGGTCGCCGCCGAGTGCCGTGTCGGGGACCACGACCTGGCCGGCGGCCCACTGGATGGTGACCGCTTCCGGGGACTGGCCGGTGACCGCAGCGAGCCGGCGCAGGTAGTCCGCGGTGGCGCCCGTGGCCGTGACGTGCGCGGTGATGCTGGGCCCGTCCTCGGGCGGCAGCTCCGGCGGCGGCTGGTTGCTCATTCGGCACCTCCTGTCGTCGTCGCTCCCCCAGTGTGCCGGGACGGCGGACCATCCCCCCCCCGCAAATCGTGAAACCGTGCCATGCGGTGCGTTCCAGCCACGCTATGCGGACTGCAGCCCATCCTTCCGGTGGCGACTGGCCGTAGGGCAGCCACGTCAAAGGTCACTTCTGCATGCGGATGTCCTGACCGTCGTGGTCGGCGGTGATGTGCAGGTCCGGAAAGCGGAACCAGCCGAGGTCGCGCCACCGGCGGTGTCCGCGCTGGCCGCGTACCGGCATGAAGTTCACGGCAGCCACCAGATGGCCCTCGGCGGAGCCATGGCCGTCGCAGCGCAGCAAAGCCAGCGCGTCCGAACCGAACGGCGTCGCGAGCGGCGTGAGGATCGTGCCGCCCGCGCTCATCTGGTCCAGCCAGGCCGGGGGGATGCGCTGGACGGCGGCCGTGGAGATCAGCCGGTCATACGGGGCGCGGGCCCGGTGGCCCTGTTCCCCGTCGCCGACGACGACGGCCGGGGCCAGGCCCAGCTCGTTCAGCTTGTCGCGTGCCCGCTGGGCGATCGTCGCGTCGATCTCCACGGTCGTGATGTTGCGGGCGCCGATGCGTGCCGCGAGCAGCGCTGTGCTATAGCCGGTGCCGGTGCCGATCTCCAACACCGCCTCCTCGGGCTGCGGGTCGAGGTGGTGGAGCATGTCGACGACGACCAGCGGACAGGAGAGCGACGAGGTGAAGTCGCTGGAGGTGGTGGGGCCGTCCTCGACGCGTACGGCCCCGTCGGCGATCTGCGTGATCAGGGCCGCATCGGCCGTGTAGACCGCCTCCAGCCACCGGTCCGGATCGGCCTGGCGGTCGAGGACCGGGTAGCGGCCGTCCTCGGCGCGCCGGTGCCACCACACCCGGTCCGGGGCGAAGTGCTCCCGTGGAGTGGCGGCGAAGGCGGTACGCAGCCACGGGCGGTCGTGGAAGTAGCCGCCCCTGTATGTGTCGATCGTGGCCATACACTGCCGGCGCAGCTCCGCCGCCGTCTTCGCCATGGCCCTCCCCTCCTTTGAGGTGGCTAACTGCTGGGCAGGCCCGGGTCCTCATCCGGCTCGTGGCCGTTGTCGGTGCCCTGGCCGGTGTCCGGCACGTCGCCCTCTTCCTCCTGCGGAGGCTCGCCACTGCTGCCGTTCGTACGGTCCACGGCCAACTCCCTTCCCCCTGCGGCTTGGCCTCGCCGGGGCCGGTGTGAGGAGCATGCCCTGGCAGAGGAATGCCGAGCCACCGACGGTCAACATGTGCAGCTTCGCGCCGCAGGCTGGAGCGCCGGGGATGACGTCCAGGCGGCCAGTGTCCGCGTCGAACGCCATGCCCTGGGCGCGCCCGGCGTCGCCTCTCTCGGCTCAAGCCGTACGCCCCAGCTGCGATGCCCTCGCCGCCCTGCCGATCACACCGTCCGCGGCCTGCCCCTTCCGGGCAGCGCGCTCGGCCCGGGCCCGGCGCAGCGCGGCGGCGTGGGAGGCGTCGGCCTGGCGGCGGCGCTCGGAGCGGGCCTGCTCCATCGGGGCCGGCGCATCGCCCGGGACGGTGTCGGGCCTGGGGAACGCGCGGCGGGACAGCTCCCGCATCGCAGTGGTCTGCCGCTCCACCGCCTCCGCGATGCCCGGGTCCACGCGGGACGGCGGGGCCGCCTCCTGGTGCGCAGCCAGCGCCCGGCGGTAGCCATCCGAGGCGGATTCCCGGGTGCGCGGCGGCCCGGCGGGCGCGGCCGCGGGCTCCGGATCGAGGTCGGCCGGCTCGGGCACCGGCACCGTGCCGGGCGCCAGAATCTGCAGGGCGCGGACGACTGTGCGGCCCGCCGACTGGTTGGCAGCCGCGATGATGCGGGTCTGCTCCAGCCGGGCCTTGGTTGCCCAGGCCGGCGACTCCGGGCACACGGTGAGCTGACCGGTGTCGGCGTCGTACGACACGGCTGCGACGTGCCCGGCGAGCTCGGGGGCGATGGCCGCCCACCGCTCGCGCAGCGTCGCACCGGCGGCTGGGAGCTCCCACGCGCGCTCGGTGACCAGCGCGCCGATCGCCGCCCCGAGGCCCATCGGCTCGCGCCCGTCCCGGCGCACCGTACGGACCGCCCGCGGCTTCGTCTTCGCCTTCTGGCCGCCGCCGTTCTTCCTGGCTGCCTCCATCGCGGCCCGCAGCGCGACCCGGGCCAGGTCGACGCCGGACACCTCGCTGCCGCTCACGCCTGCTGTAGGTTCCCGCGACCCGTGTCATCTGCCGCGTATCTGACCTCGACGGTTCCCGGGCTTCTCACACCGTGTCATCTGCTGGATTCCCAGCGCCGTGTCATTTTCCTGGCTCGCCTGGCCAAAACGGCGGCGCCGCTACCCAAGAAGAGATTCACCGGACGGCCAGAAGCTCCAGCTGTAGAGCCGCCGCCCGGACCGGCCCCGCGAAGTATTCGGTTGGTCATGACGGGCTGAACCTGCGACGGTCACCGGCATGAACGTGGTTCTGGGAGACAAACTCAGGTTCGCCGCAGAGGTCGGCGAGCCAGGCCCACTGTGCCGGGTCGACCTCTGGGCATCTGGAAAGTGGCTGACCTGCGACGACAACATGGCGTATGTCCCTCAGTTTCGCCGCGATGTGCTGGACGCCGCCGCCTGGCTGCGGTCGGCGAAGGTTCTCCCCTGCCGTTCGCCGGCTTGTCCGCCGAAGCCACACACCGTCGTCTCACGCAGCGCGCGGGGGACGACGAGTCCGAGGCCGACTACCAGTTGCGCAGCCGGTTTCGGGTGCTGCTCTGGGGTCCCACCACCGACAATGTGACGGCCTACCTGTTCCGCGAAGAGGACCGCCTGGTGATCACGCTGGAGTTCTGGCGCGAGGAACACCTGCTCAGCCACCCTGAAGACGCCGGTGCGGTCTTCGTGGTCGAGATCCCGGCTGGGGAGCTCGTCGGGATCCTCGAAGGCATCGCAGCCGCGCTCGACGCCAGCCCGAGCGAGAGCCACTCCTGAACCTCCGGTGGCATCAAGAAGGGCCTCTCTCGCGGCCGCCCTGAGCCGAGGAGAGGCCCAAGACGCCTGTTCGGCATGATTTCCAGCCCCGTGTCCTCCTGGCCACGCAGTGGCGGACGGGCGCCGTTCGCCCGCCTTGCCGCTGCCGTCGGCGTCTTCGAACACACCGTCGCCCGCCGCTACCGGCGCCTGCACACGATGGGCCTGCGCATCCTCGGTGTGCCCGGCCGCCACCCTGCGGGAGCGACCCGGTGGCTGCTGCGCGTGAGCTGCACCCCCGACGCTTCCGCCAAGATCGCCGACGCGCTGGCGCGGCGCCCCGACACCGCCTGGGGCAGCATCGCCTCCGGCGGCACCGAGCTGCACTGCGCGTTCGCAACCCGTACCGCCAGCGAACGCGACGCCCTGCTGCTGCACAAGCTCCCCCAGACCCCCAGGCCGTCTCCGTCAGCGCCTACTGCCTGCTGCACGCCTTCGAAGGCGCCTCCGACGCCTGGCACATCCCGGTCCGCGAACACCAGGGAGACGAAAACCGGACCGCGCCGCCCCCGGCGCCGCCGCAGACCCCGGCAGCGGACGCCGGGCTGGATGCCGTGGACAAGCAGCTCATGGCCGAACTGGCCAAGGACGGCCGCGCTACCGTCTCCGAACTCGCCCGCGCCGCGGGCCGCTCCCCCGCCAGCGTCACCCGGCGGCTCGACCACCTGCGCTCGCGGCACTGCGGCTCGCCGTTGACTTCATCCCGGAGCACCTCGGATACCAGATGCAGGTACGTTTCTGGCTGCGCGTGGCCCTCGGGCACCTCGGCGCCGTCGGAACCGCCCTGGCCGCCCACCCGAAAATCCCCTTTGCCGCCGTCACCACCGGCCCGTCCAACCTGATCGCGACCGGCCTGTTCCGCGACACCGACGAGCTGTACCACTACCTGGACCACCGCATCGGCATCCTCCCCGGTGTGCAGTCCATTGAGACCACCCCCATCCTGCGAGAGGTCAAACGCCTCACCTACCCCGCGGCCGCCCGATAGGCACCGCGAAGAAGCGAGAGCGGCGGATCAGCCCGGCGTCACCGCGTCCTCTGGCACTCCGAACCACTGCTCCAGCGCCTCCGCCAGCCCGGCCGTCGATGTCAGCGCCTCCGCCCCGGCGTCGGCTGCCCAGGCCGTGAAGCCGTCCGGACGGACGAGGGCCGCCGCCAGTTCCGGGCGGGACGGGCAGCCGGCTGTCAGGGTGTCGACGCGGTCGGCATACCCCGCAGCGAGGGCCCGGAGCTCCGCGTCGTCGGTGAGGTCGAGCAGGAGCGCCCGGCCGCCGTGGAGGTGGTCCGCGAGGCGGCTGCCGTCGGTGAGTTCGAGGTCCGGGGTACTGTGGCCGGTCAGCGGGTGCTCGCCCGGCAGCTCGTACCGCACTTCGCCACCGTTGAGCCGCGCGGTGAGGTATGTGGTGCCCGCGACTGTCCCCGCCAGGTCGCTGACGATCTCGCGCAAGGCCCGGGACTGCGGGTCCGGGCGCATGGCCGCGACCTGGGACCGGGTCCAGTCCAGGACCCACGCACCGACCGGGTGCCGCTCGGAGGTATACGTGTCCAGCAGCCGTTCCGGCGCCCGGCCGCCGATCACCGCGGCGAGCTTCCAGCCGAGGTTCATCGCGTCCCCGATCCCCAGGCTCAGCCCCTGGCTCCCGAACGCGGAGTGCACGTGTGCCGCGTCGCCCGCCAGCAGCACCCGGCCCTTGCGGTACTCGGTGGCCTGGCGGGCGTGGTCGGTGAAGCGGGTCGCGGTCCGCACCCCGGTGATCGTGACATCCACGCCGGATACGCGGCGCAGCCGCGCCTGGAGATCCTCGGTGGTGACCGGGGCGTCCCGGCCGGCCGGCGGGCCGTCGAACTCCACGGTGACGACGCGGCCCGGCATCGGCCCGTAGGCGTACACCCCGGTGTCCGTGACGGTCCAGCCGACCTTCAGGTCCTCGGCGCCGGTCATCTCCACGACCGCCTGGTGACAGGTGATCTCCGGGTCCGTACCGGGAAATGCGAACCCTGCGAGCTTGCGGACTGTGCTGCGGCCGCCGTCGCAGCCCACGAGCCAGCCGGCGCGTATGGTCCCGTGGCTGGTCCGCACGGTGACGGCCGCGTCGTCCGCGTCGAAACCGGTCAGCTCCACTCCCCGGCGCACGTCGACGCCGAGCTCGTCCGCCCGCCCGCCGAGCAGCCGCTCGATGTCCTGCTGCGCGATGAAAGCGATCTCGGCGGCGGGTCCGGCGTCACCGAGGCCCGGCTCCGTACGGTCGACCAGGTCGGCGCGCAGCATGATCCCGGCGAAGTGCCCGACGATTCCGAGCCCGTGGCCCGCAGCCCCGCCTGCGTCCCCGCCGTTCCGCTCGTGCACGAACGACTGGAAGCGGTCCAGCGCCTGCCGCTGCACCTCGGCCAGCGCGGGCAGCAGGCCCCGGCGGTAGAGCGCCTCGGCGCTGGGCGTGGTGATCGCCCCGCCCTTGATCGTCGGGTCCACTTCGGTGCGGCGCTCCAGGACGGCCACCCGCGCGCCTGCGAGCCGCAGCTCGCAGGCCAGCATCAGTCCGACCGGGCCGCCTCCGGCCACCACTACGTCATAGTCCATGGCGCCCACTATCACCGAGGGTCACAAAGGCCAAAAAGCCGCCGCGGTGTCAAGGAGCCGGCCCGCAAGGAGGGAGGGGAAGCGGGCCATCAGTGGCTGGACCACTTGGACGTGTCACGGAGGGCTGCCGCGGATTCGCTGTGTGCCCAGTTCAGTGCCCTCGGCGTGACCGACCCTCCTGCCGACCCGATGTCGTAGGTCATGGAAGACCTTCCGCAGCTTGCGCGATTCGTAGTACTGCGGAATCTGTGGCACGGTGCGATCGCACGCAGGAAACCGTGCGCTTCCTCGACGAGCGGTACGCCGAGCACGCTGCCGAACGCACCAACGCGGTCTCCGCTGGGCTGGACGCCACCCGCCCTCCCGGCTCCGCCGCCTACGAGGAGAGCTTGCTCACCCGCGGGCGGGACCTGTAACGGCCCTCGGGACTGGTGAGCTCGGAGAGCTCCGCGAGGAGTTGCCTGCCGCTCGGCGTCAGCCGCAGCAGCCGCGACCGCTTGTCCTGCGGATCGGGCTCCCGCTCGATCCAGCCGCGCTCGGCGATGTGCGCCACGTGCCGGCCCGTGACCGACATGTCGATCGCGAGCAGTTCGCCCAGCCTGCTCATCCGCATCTCGCCGTACCGGTCGAGCAGGGTGAGCACACCGGCCGAGGCGGGCGAGCAGAGTGGGGGCACCGATGCCGGAATGACGACTTTGTTTGCTGTGTCGGCAAGCACAGGGGCGGGAGGGCGGCGGAACGGCGGGGCGAGCCGGCCCCCGGTCAGCCGCCGGTTCCGGAGATGTAATCCCGGATCTTCTGGTGCTGCTGCTGCGGGATGTCGTCGCGGACTGCGCCGGAGTAGACGGCGATTACGCCGCCGGTGCGTATGACAGTCATGGGGATGGTCTGTTCCATCGCGATGTCCATAGTTTTCCAAGTGAAGGCGACGGCGTCGTCCCCGGCCTTCGGTGCGGACCACTTCCCGGTGACGAAGCGCGAGTCCGGAGAACTGAACGAGGCTTTGAAGGCGAAGAATTCGTGGCACTTCGGCAGTGCCTCTTCGACGGACGTCATCACCGCCTTCGCCTCCTCGACGGAGTAACTGAACAGTTCAAGCGAATGGAACTTCGTGAAGTCGATGGCGTCGCCCCTGCGGAACTGCGGCTCGATGCGGGTCCGCGCCTCCGCCACGGGCCGGTGCCGTAGGTGATCCACACTGATATCGAGCAGAGCCTCGCAGGCCGGGTAGCTGTTATAGAGGAGCTTCGCGGGCGTGGGCGGATCGTCCGCGTCGGCGTTCGGGCTTGCCGTCTCGGACGGTTCCTCAGGCTCGGCGACGTAGCCCTGGAAGGTTTTGCCGGTCGGCATCAGCGACTTCAGGTCGGTCTCGGTCAGCGGCTCGGAATGCGGCGATTGCGGCGGTCGTGAAGACTTCGCCGAACCGCAGGATGTAGTGGCCGCCAGACAGACGGTGACCGTCGCGGCAGCCACCACGGTACGCAGAAAACGAGACATCAGGCCCCCTATGGTCGAACCCGCCATTCTGCCTCCGAGCCGGTGAACCCGGTGAACGGGGCCGGTGTGCGCCCACCGGGTGCGCCGGTCGAGGTTCCCGCCCAAGGCCCGCAGCCGGCCCCGGTGGACGGGTTCGCGCGTCACGTAGGCTGCGCCTGTCGCGGGATGGGCCCGGGGCGGAGAGAGACGGCAGGTCATGGCAGCGGGGAGACGGGGACGGCGGTGGCTGCCCAGCGGGCGGGTGCTCGGGATCGTGGCGACGGCGCTCGCGGTCCTGGCGGGCGGTGGCTGGCTGGCCAAGCCGCTGTGGCAGCCCTGGTGGTACGCCGCGACGGTGTGCGGGGGCCACCTGTCGGGCGAAGACCTCGCCGGGCTGCTGCCGGACAAACGGCTGCAGCCCGCCGATGACACCTTCGGCTCCGGGAGCGGCGTGCTCAGGTGCGGGGTGAACACGAACGACGGCCGGCGCTACGTCCTCAAGATCGAGGCGCAGACCGATACGGGCACGGCGCAGGGTCCGCTGGCCACAGAGTTCACCATTCCGAGAAAGCCCCACTACGCCTTTCCCAAGACCATCCCCGGCTACTACGGCGAGGTCGGGCCAGTGATCATCCAGGAGTGTCCCGGACTCGGGCGCGACTCCGATGGCCGCGCGCGACGCCTGGTCACCAAGGTGAACGCCCTCGGGGCGGAGTCCGCCCCCTCGCCGCAGTCGCTGCGGACGGCCGTGAACGCCGCCAACGGCGCCGCATCCGAACTGGGCTGCGGCGCCGCCCCTC
The DNA here is from genome assembly GCF_001279365.1 of Streptomyces sp. NRRL F-5755. Classification (NCBI taxonomy): domain Bacteria; kingdom Bacillati; phylum Actinomycetota; class Actinomycetes; order Kitasatosporales; family Streptomycetaceae; genus Streptomyces; species Streptomyces sp. NRRL F-5755. The sequence continues at coordinate 21,555 of NZ_LGCW01000267.1, forward strand.
TGCCGCTGCCGGACCGCGTCGAGCCCATCCGCAAGCTGGCACCGAGCCAGGCAGAGGGCACCATGTGCGGCTGGCTGGGCCGTATCGCCTTGCCCAGGAGCCCGTCCGGCAGGGGCTGGAAGGTCGTTGCGCCCACCGACGAGCGGGCCCCGATCACCAACTGCTCACTGCTCGACGCCGGGACGGGGGAGCCCGCCGTGGACCTCACCGGCTGGTACGGCAGCTGGACGGACAAGCCCTTCGACACGCTGCTCTCGGCCAACGTAAAGGTCCCGAAGGGACACAGCTCCCACGACGCACTGCTGAGCGAGAACTTCGGCCGCGCCAAGGCCCGGTGCGCCGGGGAGTCCGCCAACTTCCTTGCCGCCAGTTACGCCCCGCACACCATGCGCTCGGTGCTGCCGATGAGCCAGGTGCGGTACCTGCTCAACGAATTTGCCAAGGACCAGACCGAGCGCCGCAGCTGCACCGGCCTCGAACTCCCCGACCCCACCGTCCACCCGAACGCGCGCTGACCGACCCGGGCGCCCTGCTTGAACGCCACGCTGCCGACTCGCAGCTCGTCGTCGGTGGACCGAGCATGACCAATGCGGCAGGCACGCTCGCCCGGTGGGAGATCCAGTATCGGCGCCAGGGCATCGGCCCGCCCCCCCTGGGTCGGAGAACGGCACGGCATGGCCAGTGATGGCGTGAACGATCGCTTTCGGGTGTGGCTCCTTCCCAGTGAGCCGCTGCGCTGGGCACTTGTGGCCGGTATCGCGGGCCTTCAAGCTATGACAGGCCCGGTCAGCGGGCGACCGGCATGAGCCTTCGGGGTGGGCATGGTGCGGATGGAACCTGTCGCTGCCGCTCGCGGATTCGCGCACCATTCCTTTCCCGATGCTCTCACCGTGATCGTGGGCGGTAGCGCGCTCACCGAACGACGTACGCCGACGTCCGATCTGGACATGGTCGTGGTGACCGGGCCCCGGGAGGCCCCCTGCCGCCATTCCTCGCGCTGGGCGGGGTGGCCGGTAGAAGTGCTGGTCCACGATGAGCGGACATTGGCCGCCTACTGCAACGACAACCTGGCCCGCCGCTGGCCCGGGATTCCCCGGCTGATCGCCGAGGGAACGATCGTGAGTGACCGCGGCGCACTGGGAAGAGGGCTGCAGGCCGAGATGCGCCGCCGGCTGGCCGAAGGCCCGGCCGCGGCGAGCCCGGCCGAACTGGAGGCCCACCGTTATGAACTCACCGACCTGCTCGACGACCTGGCAGGCGCCGAGGACCCGGCCGAGCTCGCCTTCATCGCCTGCCGGGTCCTGACCAGGACCGCCCAACTGGCCCTCCTGTCCGGGCGGCACTGGCAGGGCAGCGGGAAATGGCTGCTGCGCGAACTGCGCGACCACGACTCGGACCTGGCCGAGCGCCTGGCCCACGCCCTCCCCGTGCCCGCACAGCTTGCCGCTGTGGCTCACGAGGTGCTCGACGGCGCGGGCGGCGCGCTGTGGGACGGATACCGGGTCACCGACCCCCGCGATCCGTGACGCGATGGCCCCGATGCCTCTCATCGCCTCATCACCGGGCTCACTCAAGAAGAGCTGCACCCCCCCTCGTTTCAGCTCGCATACCCTGTCGACAGACGACCGCCCGCGTCCGGAACCGCGCCGTCGTCAGGCTCCTTCTGTTCGGAACAGAGCCGTGGGAGCCGCCCGGACACGGGCCGGGTGCCAAGTACCGCTGGCGCTAGAGGGCGTCTTCAAAGATCGTCATGCCTGACGGATCATGTTTGCCGTGGTGCGCCGGCGCGGATGCTCACCGCATCGACGAACGACTACGGCCTGCCTCGGGTGGGGTGGCCTGATTGCTCGGTGACAAGCCGCAGCCCCTTTACTAGCGTCCCAGCCGCATGCGCTGGGCAGGGCTGCCCGGCGTGGTCAGCCCTGCCACTGCACCGTCGGGAGGACGCTCATGCACTGGCTTCGCCCCCACCGCGGCCGGCCCCCAAGACCCTGTCACCACCGCGCCACCGCCGAGTCCGGGCGGCCTGTTGCCCGGTACGGCACACGCCGCGCCGGCGTCCGGCGCCTACGGCGTTCGTGCGCCGCAGCTGTGGCCGCGACCGTTGCCGTTTCCTGCGGCCTCTTGGCCGGGGCCGCTCCCTCGGCGCAGGCATTCGGCACCGTGGGCAATGTGTGGGTGCCGGGCAGGGGCTGGACCCATCAGAACTACGAGCACGAGTTCATCACCCGCGCGGCTCTCGGCTGCCATGCCGGGCCGACCGGCGACCCGGTGGATCCCACGGACTGCTTCGAGGATTCGCTGGGCACCCCCACCAGCGAAACGTCGTCTCTGGAGCAGATCACCGGCCGCAACCCCTCGCCGTACGACCCCGAATCGAACTGGGGCGGGGTGGGCCTGCCCGATCAGTGGCCGGCTACAGAGCCGGCGCCGGCGCACTGCGACAACGCCGATTACCTGGCCGAGATCGCCGGCAACCACACCCGGGCGGTGGCCACCGACGAGCTGCTCAAGTGCGTCAACCATGCCCGCGCCCTGTTCCGGGAGGCGGTCGAGGAGGCCAAGCCGATCGTCGACGACAACGGCAATCTCGCCGCGGACCGCGTCCTGATACCCGCCAAGCGCAATGTGCTCAGGACGTTCGGCCGGATGCTGCACACCCTGCAAGACTTCTATGCCCACTCCAACTGGTCGGACATCCCCAAACCCACGGAGCCGATCAGCCCGGTCAATCCGCCCGGGCTGGATCAGAGGACTCCCTCGCTGCTGTTCAACAACGGCTACGACCGGCACGCCCCGGGCGCATCAGACGTTCCCGAACCGCTGTCCACCGGCTGCTACGACGAGAACCAACCCGGCTCGACCTGTCGACAACCGGTCCGTGTTTCACACGGTGACCCGTTCGACGACGGTGCCACCGGCTCCCTGAACAAGGACAAGGGAAAGATCGACCCCACCACGGGGCGGACCAGCGTCCCGCGCACGGACCGCGGCAAGGTCCACAACAACTTCGCGCAGGCCGTGCGCAACGCCGTCACCGAGACCCGGCTGCAGTGGCAAGACCTCAAGCATGCGTTGAACTTCACCTACGGCATACACCGTGGGCCCAAATACGCCTGTGCACTGATGTCCGACGAGCCCTCCGGCGGCGGCCACTGCAACGCTCCGTCTCCCGCCCAGCAGCCGCCCGCCAACGGACCATGCGACACCGCGACGTGGTCGCAGCCTGGCGGAACGGGCCACACCATCTACATGAGCTACCGCAACTGCACCGACCGGCCCGCCTTCGTCGCACCGTACGGCGAAGGCACCAACGACAACCGCTACTCCTACGTGCGACAGTGCCGCAACGTCCCAGGCGGGGGCGGGACGACCCGCTGGGTCATCGACGCCGGCTACTTCCCACCCGAATGGCCAGGCATCGGCAACAACACCCAGAAGGTCGTGCACTGCTTCAAACCGTGGGGAGGCCCGAGCCCGGCCGCCGCCGCCCGGGCCGCGTCCTCGGCCGGGAAGGGTACGGCCGCCGAGCCGCCGTGCGGTGACTCGTTTGCGCAGCCCGGCGGCACCGGCACGCCGGTGACCATCTATCACAGAAACTGCCTGGCCCAGAACGTCGAGGTGGCCCCGCTGGCCACGACCGGCGCCGACCGGCGCTATGCGTACAGCAGCCAGTGTCGCTACCTGGAGACCGGGCGCTGGACCTCCTGGACCATCGGCCCGGGCTACCCCGACACCCCGTTCCCGCCCGAAAGCGTGTACCTGCAGAAAACCACCCGCTGCCTGTAGGGCCACAACGGCGGGCGGGGCCACGGTGACCTGCACCGACCCCGTCCGCCATCCCGGGCACTCGGACGGCTATGGGTCCGGTTCGTTTCGAGTGACTGGCTGGCCTGGGCGTTTGCCTGAACGGACTGGCCGGGGGTACTGGTTGCTTCTACCTCCTCGATGTGACGGTGTCCTTGCTCGAGGAGCTGGAGCGTCGCGAAGCTGCGATCCGTGAGCGCGTCGGCGAACTGCGGCAACAAGCCGCCGAGCATCAGCTCTCTATCCAGCTGACCAGCACCAGTACGCGCTCACGGCCTGACCGCGACCTCACTCAGGAAGAGCCGCACCCGATCTAGTTCGCCGCGCCACTGCGCGTACCGCGAGGCCACATCGTCCGGCCAGCGCCCACCGCTGCTCCATCCGCCCGACAGGCTCGGAAATGCAGGAACCGACGCCGTCGAGTGGGCGCCGGTTCCTGTGCAGTCCACGCGCCAACGTGAACGTGCGAAGTCCCTGCAGCTGTGGTTGGAGCCAGTAGCAACCAGGGGAGCCCATTCGTACGAAGCTCTTCGGGATCGTCGCAGTCTTGTCCCTCCTCCTGCAACTTCAATTGGGGCGGATCTGCATCTATTTCAGGAGGGGCATGACGGAGCGTTTCCCCACCCTTGCAGAACGGGCTGCTCAGAAAACCGTGCTCGGCACGCTGACCATGCCCGTCCTCATCTGCGGCTCTCGTACGGTCCGTTTCTTCGCCGGACAGGAATGCATCAAAAGCGATCTCTGGGCTTCTTGTCACCCGTCTGGCTGCCACCATGCTGTCTACGCCGCACTCGAGCAGCGCCAACTGCCCAGCGGCGGACGACAAAACCGGAGCCAGTGACATACCGTCCAACGGTTCACAGCCGCCGGACTCCAGCACCATGGAGCCATCTTGCCCAACCCTCGCCCTCTGGCCGCCTGCGTGAAGTCGCCAGACGCCACCCGGCCTCTGAGTGACAGCGAAGCCGTCGTCGTCATCGTGATCACCGTTCTGTCCGGCACGATGGCCGCCATCGGTCTACCGCTCAGTGAAGTGCTGCAGCTTCTGTCCGGGGCGAGCCTCATCGCCGTCCTCGTCCTGAGGCTGCTGCCCCGCACGGGCCGCAGTGCACGCACAGCGCTCCGTGCGCTGCTCGCCTTCGGTTCCCAAGGCTGAGGGCCGCAGCCATGGGACGCCGCGAGCGCGCGGTGATCACAGATAACCACGCCCTGGAAGAACTCGTCGAATGGTTGCGCGCAGCCCGACGCGGCACCGGGAAGACCTACACCCAACTCTCCGAGAAGGCGGGCTTCCACGCGACCACGCTGCAGCGTGCTGCCTCGGGAAGGACAGTGCCCAGGCGCGCCGTGGTTGTCGCCTACGTGCGGGCCTGCGGTGCACCCACCGAGCGTGCGCAATGTCTGTGGAGGCAGGCTCGCTACGAGGAGCGCCGTAGGAAACGGGCCGAACAATCTGTGCTGGCACCCCGGCCGGATCTGATCCGGGACTTCGCAGACCTGAGCGCTGGCCTGCGCGAGCTGTACGAGAAGGCCGGCGCCCCTCCGCTGCGGGAACTGGAGGGGCGAGCTGGCGAGTACGGACTGCTGCCGCGCAGCAGCGTGCACCGCATCGTTCATAGGCAGGCTGTCCCCCACAACCATGCTCAGTTCGTGGGGTTTCTGCAGGCGTGTGATGTGCCGAAGGATGACCGTCTGGCCTGGCTTGAGGCATGGAATCGGGCTTGGCAGCACTACAGAGACACCCGTGACGTGCAGGCGCTCTCCGGTATCCCTCGTAAGGCCCGGGAAGTCTCGGCCGAGACCCACCGGATCTTTGCCGACCTGCCGGACACCGTCATGCGCGCCACGGGGTTCCTGCCCGTCCAGTCTTTCCCCGGGCCTTTCTACCCGTGGCAATGCGTGTGCACCGCCTGCGGCGCAGTGGTGCCCATGCGGCTTGCGCGTGTTGTCAGTGGCCAGGCGGGGTGCTCTAGCTGCGGCCGCTCTGCTCCCGACGTCGGCCTCGGCAGTGACACCCCGAGGAACATTCTGGTCAATCTGTCTCTCGATCAGCTTCAAGAGGCCCTGGCATCTCGGATCCCGGAGCCGGAAGCGCTGCGCACTGCGGTCGCTGACGTGCTCAAACTGCTGCATATCGGATTCGCCGAGAAAGGCGAGGTCCGTGTTCCTGGACTTCCGTTCCACACGATTCTCGCCTGCCTGCAAGGCCAGCAGTTCCCCGGTGAGACCGTTACGGAAAAGTTCGTCCTATTCGGCCTGCCCGCCGATGAGGAACTGCAGGAAAAGGCCAGACTTCTACTGCAAGCCGTATACAGGTACGGGAAACGGAGAGAACTTCGCGTGTCCCCTGAAAATGCACGGGAGATCACCGATGTGCCACGCGGCCTCGGAGAAGCATATCCGTACGGCCCGCTAAAGGCGCGCCCCACGACCCGTCTCAGCCACGCCCGCATAAACAGCATCAGTTAGCCGTCGCACAGACGACGCGACCCCCTATGCGCGAGCGCGATGCACAGCGCCGACCGCCCATCGCCTGGTGCTGCGACATCGCCCGCTGCTCGTGACCGGTCGGTGGTCAGATGCGCCAGGAGCGCAGGCGGTCCGCGACCGCGGGCAGCTTGACCTCGCCGTCGCGGACCTCGCGGACCAGGTCGGACAGGGCGCCGTAGGGCGGGTCGATGCCCTGGCCCGACTGCCCCATGTACTGCGCGGCGACGATCGCGGCGAACAGGCTGTTGCGGTAGGGCAGCGGTTCGAGGCGGGCGATGGTGTGCAGCAGCGCGGCGGCGCGCCATGCCGCGTCGGGGTCGGCGCTGGCCAGGGTCGGCAGGCGGGTTTTGTGCCGGGCGACGGCCGCCACGAGCGCCGAGTAGTCCGAGACACTTACGTCTTCGGGTGTGGCGTGTTCCTGGACGTCCTGGAGCCAGGAGACGTCGATGTGCAGGATCACGCGGCGTCGGCTCCCGACGTGCGCTCGGAGGGCGCGTTCTCGTCGGGGAAGGCCTGGCCGAACTCTGCGCGGAGCCGGTCGGCCCACTCGACCGCGCCGGCGACGAACTGGCGCCGCTGCTGCTCACGGACGCCCAAATCGTGCAGGTACGTCTTGAGGGACTTGCCCTCGGCGGCGGCAGCAGCCCGCACGCCTTCCAGTTCTTCCGGGGTGAAGGTGACATTCAGCGATGGCATACCCTCACGGTACCTACTTGGTACCTGGGCGGGTAGGCCTTTCACACGAACCGTCGGTCCTGGCGGTCGTCCCGTCCCGGGCGGCAGCCTTGCTCGCGCAGCTGCTCCAGCCGCGTCACCAGCAGGTACTCGGCCGTGCGCTCCCGGGCCGCGCCGGTGGCCTTGGTCGCCGCCGCGACGGCGTCCGCACCGTTCGGGTTGTGCCGGTACCAACGGCGCTCCTGTTCGGTTGATACGTCCGCTGCGCCTCGGCTTCGGCCTCCTCGGTCCGGCCCAGCCACGCCAGCGCGCTGCTGCTGCACTCCGACAGGGCCTGCTCCACGGCCTGGAGCGCGGCGAAGGCGAGTGCGGACGTCGCTGCGGCCGGGTCCGCCTCCGGCTCGTCCAGCTCCACCAGCTCCCAGAGCCGCTGGCGAGCGTAATGCCCGTCGTGAGGTGTTCGCCATCGTTCCATCATGACCGGTAGTAGTCACTCGATGTCCGCTACTGGTGCCAGTGTCGAGCGCCGGAGCAGGCCGACAGTGGCGAATGGACCGAGGGAATGCGTGTTGTGGTGGTCGGTGGCGGAATCGGCGGACTCGCGCTGGGGGCAGGATTGCGCCGCCAGGGATTCGAGGTGGCGGTGTTCGACCGCGACGCCGATGTGGCGGCCACAGGCGGCTACCACATCACCTTGGACGAGCAGGCCCAGGCCGCGTTGCGGGAGCTGGTGGCGCCGGACATCGTGCGGCGTCTGCTGGTGTCGGCCTCGGCGCTGAGGCTGCGCGACCGTGATGCGCTCTGGGACCGCCGCGGCCGACTGCTCGGCCGCGGCCCGGATCTCACCGGTGACGTAAGCATCGATGCCGACCGCATCACGCTGCGCCTGCTGCTGGCGGAGGCGGTCGGCGATGACCTGCATCTGGGGCGAACCGTGTCCGGCGTCGGCCACGACGACGACGGCACACCCCACGTGCTGTTCGCCGACGCGGCACCTGTCCCCGCGGATCTGGTGGTAGGTGCAGACGGCGTCCACTCCTTGGTCGCCCGGCATCTGGCGGGAGGCCCGACGAACCGCCCGGCGGGCATCATCGGGTTTTCCGGCCGAACCCTCCGCAGGGACCTGAATCCCGGTGAACAGCGGCGGCTCGGACTGCGGTCAGGGACGGCGATGGGACCGCGGGGCGCGGCGCTGTATGTCGGTTTCCTCGACGCCGTGGGCAACGCCGCGCTCGACGCCCCCAGATTGCGGATGTCCGTCACCACGGGCCCGACCTACATCTGGGGCGCCATGTTCCCCGAATCCGCCGCGACCGACTCCCTTCGCGACCTGGACGGAGGCCAGCTGCAGGACGCGCTGTTGCGAGGGTTTCGCGACCGGGGCTGGGCCGGGCACACGCTGGAGGTCATCGCCCGCGCCGACCCGTGCAGCGTAGCCGCGTTCCGTTTCAACGCCGCCTCGACCCGGGCCGCCGAACTCGCGCCGTGGCCTGCGGGCCGTATCACCGCGCTGGGCGACGCCGTCCACGCGACACCACCCACCGCCGGGAAGGGGGCCGGCGCGGCGATCCGCGATGCTGCAGCTCTGCTTCAGGTTTTGGGCGACGTCGCTGCCAGCGGCAGCACGCTGGTCGAGGCGGTGAACCGATTCGAGGCGGGCACACGCTTGCGCGGCAGCGAGGTTCTCATCCTGGCCATGCGAATGGTCCGCCTGATCCTGGCCACTGACACCACGTTCGGCGCCGCCGCCACCGCCGTGACCACCCCGATACTGGCCGCTGCCGCCCGGCTGCGTCATTGACAAGACTGCGGGCGCAAGCCGACGGCTCCCCGGCACTCATCTCGTTCTTCAACCTCGTGGTGTTCGGCGTCGACAAGGCCCTGGCCCGGGTAGAGCCCTGCCGATCAGTAGGAGTCAAGCTGCTTCAGCGACCTACGATACTCAGGGAGTTACCCCAAGGGCGGCCGGAAGACGGATGCCCTGCGTATGGCACATCTGGGCGGCCAAACTCATCGCCGCTGTGGCTCGGCTGCTTGCCGGTCAGCGGTAGCCGAGCATTCCGGGGGAGTCGATGTCGACGGTGACCACGCCGGGCGGGTAGGCGTCCTCGCGGCCGGTCAGCAGGATCGACATGCCGGTGAACTCGGGACGTGGCAGTGCGCAGTACAGCGCATGGCAGGTGTCCGGGCCGCCGTAGCCGTCGCGGATCAGGGTGCCGACGCTGACCGCGGCCATCGTGTCGAGGCTGCCGACGACCACGGAAGAAAAGGCGAGGACGCGCTGCACGAGGTTTTCTTCACCGGCTTCGGCCTGGGTCAGGCACAGGGCGGGGATGCTCAGGCGTTCGCCGGGTGTCTTCGCCATGTTGCCGGCCAGCAGATTCAGCGTCTTGTGGCCGCCGGCGAGCGCCATGACGGCGCTGGTGTCCAGAATGATCACGCTGCGGTGCCCTTGGCGGCCCGGACCTTCTCGGCAGCGATCTTGTAGATGTTGCCGAGCACGTCGGGGGCCCGCTCGAACTCCTCGTCGCGGAGGTCCACGCCCATCATGCGACGGACGGTCTCCCGGTCGGCGGCCAGCTGCTTGGCCCGCTGCGCCGCCGTCGGCTGCTCCGCCGCCAGCGCCTCGACCAGCTGGCCGATGCTCACGCCGCGCTCCTTGGCCAGCTCGGCCAGGTGATCACGAGTCTCCCGCAGAACCTGAATCGTCGTCGTCGCCATAGCTGCAGATAGGGGTGCTATGGCAGGGTCGCTGCGTGTCCGGCCGCGCGCATCCTGAACCATGACCGACCCCATGCCCTCTGCACGAGCGGAGGTGGACCGAACACTGGCCCGACCTGTCGGGCGCAGGGTAAGTGTCAGGGTGGCGCAGGGTTCTGTCAGCGCCGAGAGGTTAGATCGGCCCACGTCGCGATACCGGGCGATTACGGTGACGGACCCTCCTGTGCTGTGGGGACAGTAGTCTCAGTAGCCGGGGGTAACACATGTCGTCGGTTCTCACGAACATCCTGATCGGGCTGATCACTAGCCTCATCAGCGGGACGTCGGTGTGGTTGTGGCAGCGCGCCAAGTCGGCGCGTGTTTGGCGCCGTCAAGCAGCGTTCTTCGGTATCAGCCCAGGTCAGCCCGGCTTGATCATCTTGACTCATCATCACTCCTCGACCTGGGTCACGTCTCACTACGACGTGTACGCGTTGCTTGAGGCAGCAGCCCTCGTGGACCAGGTGCGGGGGGAGATCGCAGTCGAGGCGGCAGCCGAGTTCCGAGGCAGTAACGGAGATCGCACCGAGTTTTGTATTGGCGGGCCCGATGCCAATGAGCGTTCTGCTGGTCATCTCTCGCATCACCTGCCTGGCGTCAGGTTCCTCCCGTTCAGCTCCGGCCCCGACGCCCTTGAAATTTTGATTGGAGACCGTGAGTTCTTGTGGGTGCGCGGCGAGCGCGAGTACGCAGTCGTCGCTAAGTTCACTCTGCCCGGAGCGCGCAGTCCGGTGTTCCTCATCTGTGGCCAGACGGGGAACACGAATTACGCGGCAGTGCACTTTCTCAGGCACCACTATCAGGAGCTGATGAAGACCCTGCCGTCCATCGGTCGGTTCTGCCTGATCATCCGGGTGTCGATGCCGAACGTCTATGGACATGAGCTGGTCGAGCTTGAGTGCGACGTCACGGCCGAAGCGTTCGCCCCGTGAGCCAAGGGGCACCGTGCGCCTGCTTCACCTGCAACTGGTTGGTGAGGTGACTGCGGTCGGCTCGGCTCGTTGCCAGAGGGTGGAGAACGACACGGAACTCGGCTTCGCGGGCCTCGTGGTGACGGGGCATAGCCGGGAAGTGGCCTGGCAGACGATCAAGGACCGTTCCGCCAACCCCACGGTGCGGAAGCTGATCGAGCACATGCAGTCGTCCGAGGCCGGGAGGAAGGCTCTGGAGCAGTCTCGCCAGGAGTGGGCTGGCCTGGGGCTTCCGCCTCCATGGGATCCGTTGGCCAACGGATCTTGACCCTCAGGCCGCTGCGACAGCCTCTGTGGCGCGGGGCTTGGCCGCGTTCGGGTGAACGGGCTGTCGGGTGAGTCGGCGGGTCATGAGTGTGATGGCGGCGAGGGTGAGCATCTGCTCGGACTGCTCGGGTCGGGTTTCGTAGTCGCGCACGTTCCGACGTGCGTGCAACCATCATGCCAGTGACCTCTCTACCACCCAGCGCCTCGGTAGTGGCACGAACCCTGCGCCCCCTTGGGCCTGCTCACGGCCTTGATCGTCACGATTCGACGGTGCGCTGGGTTAGGAGTCGCTGATGTCGTCGTGAGGAGAATGCTGGGTGAGCAGGTCGTCGAGGTGGGCCAATGGTGTGGTCCGGGGCCGGGGGAACTGCTCTTGGTGGCCGCTCCAGGTCAGGTGCACCACTACCCAGGGCAGGGAGCGGCCGGTGACATGGAACAGGACATCGTCGCAGGCTTCGCACTGTGCCGCCGCGCGAACGCGGGCACCGTACAGCGGATGATCCGCCGGCAGTTCGCGCTGCAGTTCCCATTCCAGGCCGTGCAGGCCGCCGTCGCGAACCCACCATGGGGCGGGAAGCCGGCCGGGATCGTCTGGGGTGGGCAGCACCGCTCCATGGTGGCGGGTGCCTCGCGGATCCTTCCCCGCAGCCCGCTCCGTGGGCCGGGTAGACTGCAGCTCATGCACCAGCGTTCCTCGCATCACGAAACGGATAAGCGCCTCTAGCGTCGCAGGTCGCGAAGGGTGCTCTCCGCGCGAGCGGAGGTCAGCCTTTACCCCTCAGTGCTCTGAGGCGGTGGTGTGTGTTCGCGGACTCGAATGGGGACTCCGTGTTCGTTTCGGGTGTAGACGCGTCCGCGGTTCTTGGTGACTTTGTGGTGGAGTTCGGCGTACAGGTCGCGGCCGTTCATCTGGGCGAGGGCCGAGGTGCGGAGGGCGATGTCGGCCAGTTCCCCGCCGAGAGTGTCCCGGTTTTCATGCCAGGCGGTGAGCGCGTCGCCGATCTTTTTGGTGAGCAGGCCGAACTCCAGGGGAACGCTGGCTGCCGCGTCGGGAGTGCGATGCCAGCGGGGGGCTTTTCGTTCGATCTCGGTCTGCAGGTCGATGTTGTTCATCTGGGCGAGGGCGGTGGTGTAGAGGGTGATGTCGGCCAGTTCTTCTCCGAAGTCGGGGAGGTTCTTGCGCCAGGCGGTGAAGGCTTCGCCGACTTCACTGATGAGCAAGGCGACCTCCAGCGGTACGTCGGTGGTGTTGAACCCCTTCTCGATCTTGTTTTCCCAGGTGTGTTTCTGTGCGGATCGGATGTCCACGGTTCCTCCGGGGCGCGGTGGGGTGCTGGTGCCGCCGGAGCTTAGCGATGGCCACGGTGCGGGCGCTGGAAGTCGGGCGTCTGTCATCCAGCCGGGCCGGAGGCTCTGGTAGTGGTGTCGATGGTCAGGACGGGCACGTGAGCGGCGAGCATCGCGAAGGCGCGGTGGTAGCCGCAGGTCAGGGCGGTGATCTGGGCAAGGGGGAGGGCGTGGCCGTCTCGGGCCATGAGGCGCGCGTGTATGGCCGGAGGGGTGGCGGTGATGTGGACGAAGAGCCCGTCGCGCTGGGTGACGTGCGCGGCGAGTACGAGGGTTTGCTGCCAGGTCAGCCGTGAGCCGCCGCGGAAGAGCGGGCCGTAGACGAGTTCGCTGAGGAAGCAGCGGTCCAGGATCAGGCGTCCGGGCCGGTCCAGGAGTGTGCGGTAGTGGTGGGTCAGTTCGAGGTGGTCCGGGGTCGGTGGGCAGTGGACGAGCGTGAATCCGTGCTGGTTGGCCAGGCGTCGGGCCAGGGTGCTCTTGCCGGCTCCGTCGCATCCTTCTATGGCGAGGGTGCGGTAGGAGGTGAGGTCCTGTTCGGCGTTCACCGGTGCAGCCACGTTGTGAGGTCGTCGGGGGTGCTGAGGTGGTGCCCGGCCGCGTACTGGACCATCAGGTTGCGCCAGTTCGGTTCGCGGCCGGGGGCGTGGGTGAAGACGGGGCGTGGCAGGTAGGCGCCGATGCGGCGGTCCTGGGCGGCGGCAGCGCCGATGAGGGCGGCGGCGCCGGGCGGTGTCTCGGGCCCGGAGACGTCGGCGATCAGTGTCTCGGCGTGCCGGGCTTCGTTCCAGTCGGTGCGGGCTGCCGCAGCGGTATCAGCGGCCGCGAAGCGCCGGGCCACCTTAAGACCGTATCCAGCGATTCGTACAGTTTCGGCCACCTGCTTCGGCACGGGTGTGTACGGGGAGGGCTCGAAAAAGGCGCTGCCCGCACGGGCAGGTGCCGTGCTAGGGGTTGCCCGTTCCCCGGTACCGGTGGCTGCGTCGAGAAGCGCGTCGACGCTGCGCGCGACGGCTTCGTCCGTCTGGTGGTGATTGTGGGAGGCAAAGGCGGCGAACCGGTCTGCGGTGTCGTCGGCCGGCGGAAGGGTGCCGAGGCGAGGGACGCGCACGACGCGGCGCGTGATCGTTTCGATCAGCGGGTCGGTGAACTCCCACCGGGAGCTGTTCGGGTGGTGCGAGTAGGTCTGGAAGTCGGTGGTCATGACGATGACGGGTACGCCGAGGGCGGCGGCGTAGCCGATTTCCATGCAGACGCCGTCATCCAGGCTGGGCCCGTGCAGGATGGCGATCATGCCGGTGAGGGTGCGCAGGCGCCGACGGTCGAGTTCGAACAGGCGAAGGCCTTTCACGGGTGCTTGCAGGTTTTCCTCGTCGGTGTCGCAGAAGGGCAGAAAGACGGCGTCGGCGCCGGTCTTGGCGGCGAGATGGTGGGCGAGGTGTGCGGCCAGGGCGCGGTCGTGGGCGGCGAAGAGGCGGTGGGCGATGTAGAACACCGGGCGGCTCCCTTCGGGCGAGGCGTCAAGGGCGGTACAGGGCCGGCAGAGGCAGCGGGCGGTTTGCGGTGTGATGCGCGGCCGCGGTGACCGCGGCTTCGAGGGCGGCTGCGGGGGTGGCGCCGACCAGGCGGCGGGCCAGGAAGGTGCCGGTGAGGGTGTCGCCCGCGCCGGTCAGTTCGACAGCCGTCGTGGTAGGTGGGCAGGCTTCCGCGACGGGCCGGGCGTGGTGCAGCAGGCGGGCCGGGCGGGGCCCGTCGGTGACGATGACCGCGTTCAGTGCGGCCGGGTCGACGGTGCGGGCCAGGAGCCGGTATTCGGCGGCGTTGACGAAGATCCAGTCGGCGGCGGGGAGCCAGGGCGCGGCCGCGGCGAGCAGAGGGCGGGCGCTGGGCAGGAAGAAGTCGGCGCTGAAGCGGGCACCGGCGGTGGCCAGGCGGCTGAGGAGAGCCGGCACGTGCAGGGGGCGGCGGCAGCACAGGTGGTAGAAATCGCCGGAATGCCGGGCAAGGTGGCCGAGGGCGTGCGTGGTGAGCTGGTGGGAGACGCCATAGGCCGCGCTGGTGCAGTGCACCGTGCCGTGGGTGTCGTAGTCCATCGCGAAGGCCGCGGAGTTGCCCGTGGCGCGGCGCAGGGCGGACCAGTCCAGACAGGCGAGGTCCGGTTCGCGGGTGAGGGGGGCGAGGTCGTCGCCGATGACGGCGACGGGTGCGGCGCGGGCGGCGGCAAGCGCGATGTGCAGGGCGGCTCCGCCGAGGTAATGGCCGTCGCGCCCGTCGGGGTAGCGGATGTGGTCGCGGGAGATGTTGCCGATGACCGATATGCGCTGCATGGCCGCTCCCGGAAGGCAGAGGTCAGGGACGCAGGTGGATGCAGTCGAGAATTTCGGGGCACAGGGGGCGTTGGGGGCACAGGCGGGGTGAGGGCCTGTTGAGGTAGAGGCGTTTGAAGTAGATGAGCACGAGGTGAGTCCACCAGGTCGGGGCGGCACCAGCGGGGAGGGTGAGGGTGTGCCGGGCGGCCAGGGCGCGGTAAGCCGATGGCCGGGAACGGACGGCGGCTTCGAGATGGTGGCGCATCTGTTCGTGGGCCGCAGGGCCGGGCGGCAGGGGCAGGCCGAGGGCGGGGGCCAGTTTGCTGACCATGCCCGAGTCGACGGAGATGATGCCGCAGTGGTAGCCGCGGGCGTACAGCAGCGCGCACTGGGCGACCTTGTACGAGGCGCCGTGGACCTGCTCGGCAAAGGAACGGATCATCGCGTCGGTGTCGAGGGGGCCGGTGGCCGGGTCGAGGCCATCCTTGGCCCACCTTTGGGTCACTTCGCTCAGGGAGCGCAGGTAAGCGATGCGGGCCCGGGGCAGGCCAAGCGGGGCGACCAGTGTGGCGACTTCGACATCGGTGCTGTCGGCCAGCGCATCGAAGCCGAGAGCCGCAGCGTCGCGGATGACGCGCGCGTAGGTGTCGACCATGCGGTAGGAGATGCGGCTGGACCAGCCGGCCGCGAGCATCCGCACCCGGAAGTCGGTGACGGCGGTCGGCCACCACCGGTTGTCGTCATGGTTGGCCTCGACCTCCCGGCGCACGTCGGCGAGGTCCGCGGCGCGTCCGACGAGCGCCAGGACTCTGTCACCTGAGCTGGTTCTCACAGGGGCTCTCCCATCGCGAGGCGGGCGGCATACAGGGCCATGGCCAGGGTGGAGGAGAAGACCGGCACCCCGAGCTCCTGCTGCAGTTCGGCCAGGACGGGCAGAGTGTGCCAGCCGGTGCACGAGAGCACCACGGCATCGGCGGTGCGCAGCGCCGCAGGGGGGAGATGCTGGACGAGTGTGCGGATCTGGCCTGCTGCCACCGCGGGGAAGCCGTCGGCCAGGCCCAGGCTCGTGTGGGCGGTGGTCTCGATGCCGTAGGCGGCCAGAGCGGCCGCCTCGGCAGCGGTGACCGTGTGCGGGTACGGCGTGGCCAGCACGATGCGCCGGACACCGAGGTGGGTGAGCACACCGGTCAGGGCATCGAAGGCGGTCAGAACAGCCGGCGGCAGGGCAGGCGGCGCAAGGCCGGTCGGGAAGCCGGCCGAGGTGCACGCCAGGAACACAACGTCCAGCGGCACCGGGGACAGCGCATCGAGCCCGCCGGCGACCGCCGACCGCAGCCCGTGCCAGAACGCGGCGTCGACCGCGGTGGTGCGCGAGGCCGGCACCAGACGCGTGTAGTGAAAGACGGTGTGCACCAGGCCCAGGCGCGGCAGTTCGCCTTCCACCGCCACATTCGCCCACGGCAACAGCATCCCGATCCGCACGGTGCGCTCGGCCTGCTCGTCCCACGAAGTGAGCAGTCCGAGCACGTCGTCAGCGCGCGGCCGCACGACGCCGCCCGTAAAGCATGCGGGGAGCGTGGCCAGTGACGATCAGATCCCTGGCCGTACCGACCGGCGTGGCCACATGCTCTTCGACGACCTGGATCGAATACGAGCCCAGGCGCCGCCACCACGTGCCGTTGCGGCCGACGAAATAGGACTGCAGGCCCGGAATCTCCAGCCCGACCGGGTAGACCCGCTCCTTCATCGGCCGGTCCCAGCCGTGGTCGATATCGGCCTTCCAGGAAGCGAAGTGCTCCGCCGAGGGCACCGGCTCGCGCCCGGGCAGGGCGGCCAGCGGGGTGCCCGGGTAGGCCCGCACCTGGCGCACATTGGTGCGGTGACACAGATACCCCGCCTCCAGGATCCGGCCGAGCCAGGTGAGGTTGGCGATATGCGTGCCATGACTCTCACCGGGCAGCCCGTAGATCAGGTTCAGGCCCGGCAGCAGTTTTGGCAGACCGCCCGGGCCCCGCACGGCCCCCGCCTCGTTGACATGCGCTACCGCCCGCAACAGGACCTCAGGCGTACAGGTGAGACGGTTCTCCTCGATCACACGCCGGTCAAAGGACTCGATGCCCATCGGCGCACAGTTGCCCTCCGTGCACCACTCCGCGACCAGACGGGCGATACGAGCACCGACGGGCGAAGCCACCGCCAGCGGATCGGCGTTGTCGATGTGCAGCACCACCGACTGCGGACACCGCTCCCAGAACCCCGACAGCAACGCCCTGATCGCCTCCTCGTCACGGTTGCGGTAGGAGAAGAAACAGGTCTGCTGCCCCAGACGGAAGTGCCGCACCCCGGCGGCATACAGCTGCTGCGCCTCCTCCAGGACGTCCTCCACACTGCGGAAGGCAACCACCGGGGCCTTGCCCGGCTCATTGCAGAAATCGCAGAACACCCGACGGGTACAGCCCCGGTAGAGCTCCAGCTCGGCAATCGGCCGCCAGCACATCTGCTCGACCAACCCAGCGAAGGAATCTCGCTCGGCACGCAGCCGGCCGTAGTCGGCCGGCACACGGCTGCCGACCACCAGGTCACCGGAGGTCACGCTGTGCGTGTGCACCGCATCGAACAAGCCCGCGAACTCGTGCGGGCTGATGCGCGCGTAGGTCGCCAGCGGTCCCAGCAGGTACCGGCGCCCACGCACACAGGCCAGCACCCGGCAGATCTCCTCCAAGCTCCCGTTGACGGCGTGCAGGTGCACCGACGGCACCTTGTCCCCGGCGACGACGACCACCACCTCAGCATCGTGCAGCAGCGCAATGGCCCGCTCACGGTTCACGGTCGCCGAATAGGTACGCGCATCGCTCACCGGAGGCTCGGCCTCCGGCTTCCCGCCCGCAAGGCACCAGCGCACATCATCGATCGTCAGATAGCGCACTTGCGCACCCGGACGGGCCCGCCGCAGAGCCGACCAGGCCGCCCGCACATACGTCGACACAAAGGGCGGCACACCCAGACCACTCGGCTCCACGGTGTAACAGTCCAACAGCACACAAACGTCAGCCATGCCCAAACCCACCCCTTCACCACAGACAAAAAGAGACTCAACCGGGACACCGCCGAGCCCATCCGCTGCCGGGGGCGCCCAGCACCCGAGCCGCCTCAGGAGAACGCAGCATGCGGCGGACCGGACCCTGGCACTTGTCCCAGCACCAGGTGCTGAGGCAGCTGCGCACCTTGTAGCAGCGCCTTGACCTCATCGCTACAGCCGAGCTCCCGCGCAAACGGGAACACTCGTCGATACAGGACACTGCATTCCCCTCCCCCGGAATCCAGCAGGACCAAAAAAGCCGGCAACGCGTGAGGGCCCGAGTCAAGGACGCCCCAAACAGGGCTGAGCCAAGTGAACCCTCGAATCGGCGAACAAGACCCCCGTGCGACCGGACTTTCGCCCCGGAGCCGGTGCTTCCCGCGCTCATCGGCTTTACGGTCGCGCGTAGTGATCTCCGCGCGAGAAGACGGACCAGCAGCCCGGCAGTGCAGGCGGGCGATGGTGCTCTCCGTGCAGGCGGAGGTGAGCCGACACGGAAGAGTGACGTACGCCGTCTCTATACCGGCATTCCCCTCAGTGGAGATTCCTCATCGTGGCATCCCCCAGGGACAACCTGGCCGGCGCTCGGGCGGGGCGGCATGTCGTAGACGGTCCCGTGGTGGGCGGCGGTGACGGCGGCCAGGCCGGGCAGCTCGGCGGCGATCTGCGCCCGCAGCAGGGCGGTCTCCTCGACGTCGGCGGCAGCCCGTAGCGCATTCACCTCCGGGCGGGCCAGGAGGCGATCCGCGTCCGTGCTCTGCCCGGCACGACCGTACCGGACGGGACGGTAGATGCCGACGGCGCGGGCCCGGGCAGCGCCAGCTCCATACGCCGCGGCACGAGCCGCGGACGCCGGTGCCACGGCCGCTGAGGAACGAGCGGCGAGCCAGGCACGGCTGCGCTGAGTCAGCAGGTACTCGACCGTACGGCGGCGGGCTTCCTTACCGGCCTCCTGGGCGGCCTGCCGGGCCGCTTCGGCACTGGGGTGGAGGTGGCGGCGCCGCAACTGTGCGGCGTAGGCGCTGCGGGCCTCGGCCTCGGCTTGGGGGCTACTGTCGCCGAGCATCAGCAGGGCGGTCGCCCGGTACTCATCGACGACGGACTGCGCGGTCAGCCGGGCCTGAAGGGCAACCACCTCGTCGGTTCCGCCGGCGGAGGCGAGGCGGGCGCAGGCGTCCTGGATACGGGAACGAGCCTCCTGCTCGGCCATGTCGGCCAACACCGCGGGCATCCCGGGGTCGTCGGGATCACCGCAGCCCGCGGCCGCCAGCGCGACGGCCTGCGTGACCAGGGTCTCGGTCTCCTCATCGGCCCAGCACACCCCGCACAGCCCGGCGGAGGCCGGCTCACCGCACCGGCTGCAGGGCGTCACGGACCGCCGCGTCGCCGCTGCCTCGCGCCGGGCCGCGGCGACGTGCTTGCGTTCCACCGCCGCCAGCTCGCAGTCATCGCACCGGACGGTGTCGGCGGGCCTGGCCCTCACCGTGCCCTGGCAGCCATGGCGGGAGCACGGCAGCGTCGTCAGACCGCCGGGCGTATAGGGCAGGCAGACGGTCAGCGCCCACGACAGACCGTCACGGCGAAACGCGTAGGGCCGGTCCGCGTCACCGGTGGCCAGCGGCTTCAGAAGCTGTCCCGCTTCCTGCGCTGATCGTCACAGGGCGTGATCGGCGGATGGTCCGCTCGCCAGCGTGGTTGGGCTGCCGACGAGTGCACCGGGCTGGTTCCGGGGCCAGGGGCGTCTCGCTGGGGAGGACGTTCATCCCTCAACCAGCGAAGTGGGCGCACCGGAGACATGGTGTGCGAAGCACGCTGCTAGCGGTTGACCGGGGCGCCGCACGCCCTGGTCCTTCCGCATACTGCGGGTCACGCATAGGGGCAGTTCGCTGCGGGGGCGGTGTGGTGCTGGCGTTAGAAAAGCGTTAGGTCCGCAGGGCAAGGTGAAGACCGTCCGCTGTGGCCCTGGCGTTGTCCGCCTCGGTCCCAGGGGCCGGCTCAGGCTGCCGTATCTACTCAGGCGGCCTGTCACTGATGGGCAGAGCAGCGCCGGTGTGCGTCACACGCCGCTGGCTGCTTCCTCGCCGTCACTTTGCTGCCGGGCCTCGCTGGGAGGCTCCGCGCTGAAGCGTTATGGGAGAACTTCGATGCATCCGATTCCTGCAGTACGCCGCACCGGCCGGCGGCTCGGTGTGCTGCTCCTCGCGCTGGTCGCTGTGTGCGGCCTGCTGTACGGCAACGCCGCGCAGCCGGCGCACGCGGAGAGCAGCCAGCGGTGGACCATCATCACCTGGCACGCGGAGAACCTCACGGCTGGCGAAGATGAACCGGCGCGGCGACGCCTAGGGAACGAGTACCGACAGATGGTGGCCCAACTCCGCGAAGCCGCGGGGCACCCCATGGACGGCTCCGGTAACAGCTCTACGCTGCTGGACACGCCGCGGCAGCGGACCAACCGGATCATCGAGGTCCAGGTGTGGACCGAAACCGGTATGCACCTGGCGCTCTACTTCAGCCGCGACAACCTCTACCTCCTCGGCTACACCAACCGCGGTAGGCACTGGCGCTTCTCCGACACTGACCACACGCTGGAAGCGGAATACCACAACCGCTATCCGGACGACCATAACTGGCTCTTCCAGAGCTTGGGCTACGACGGGAACTACAACACCATCGACCCGCACGGTGATCGCGGCCGCCTGCCGTATGACCGCATCACGATGGACGTGCATCTGAGCAATATCGCCAACACCAGGGACCGCCGTACCGACGAGGTGCGGTTGCCTCTGGCCTACATCATCGGCGCCACCGCCGAGGCTGCCCGCTTCGGCTGGATGCAGGAGCGCGTCGCCGCCGTCCTCGACCACGGGTCCGACCCGACCGATCCGACCCATCCGATGCATATCGGGGCCTTCGGTCTGGGGCTGCAGAATGCGTGGTCAGACCTGTCCCGCCTGGCGCACTATGACCTGGGGGGCTTCCCCCCGCCCACCGTGCGCATCGACGACCGCAACTACACCAACGTGAACCAGATCAACTACGGGACTCCGAACCTCCCGCGGATTGCTCCCTTCCTCGCGCTCTTTAAGAGCGGCCGCTGACCTTCGGGTGCCGCACCACTGTCCCGGTTCGGCCCAGAAAGGCACGCGGAGCAAGACCATGGCCCCGGCCTTCCTTCCGCACTGCCGGTTCCCGGCGCGTGCGGGAGGCGGCCGGGACCGGACCAGCTCCCGTACCGGCCGGCGGCCAGCTTGGACCCCCGGCGCCGCCGTTGCCATCGCCCGCGAAGCTGTGCCGAGCAGGCATGTCGCCTCGAACGCTTCGGCATCCTTCGGCCCAGTCCGGTTGTCCGCCCGGGCATCGGCGACGGCGGCCGAACCGTCGGAGCGGCGTACGAGATAGTCCGGGGCATGCCACATCAAGGGCACAGCAGGCCCGGCGGCGAACCGGTCGGAGGACCAGGTACTGAGCCGGGCGATCTTCCGGATCACGGTGCGGCGGGGGCGAGGCGGACGGTCCAGGGGTGCAGCCGGATGCGCAGGGGCGGGACAGGCGGAGGTGGCGGGGGCTGGGGTTCGCGCCAGTCGGCGACGGGTTTGGTGAGCCGGCGGGTCATCAGGGTCATAACGGTCCAGGCCAGGTGTGCTTCGGAGTGCCGGGGCAGTTTTTCGTAGTCGCGGCAGTTGCGGCGGGACTGCATGAGCCAGGAAATGGAACGCTCCACCACCCATCTTTTTGGCAGCAGGACAAAGCCCTTGGTCTTGGGCCGGTTGACGGTTTTGAGGGTGAGGTGCAGGCGCTCTTTTGCCCAGGTGACCAGTTCGCCGCCGTAGGCGGAGTCGGCCCAGACGAGGGTGATCTCGGGGTGGGCCAGGCGGAGGCGGACGAGGAAGTCGCGGGCGTCGTGGACGCTGGCCGGGGTGACCATCATCATCACCGGCAGTCCTCTGGTGTCCACGGCCAGGTGGCGCTTGCGTCCCGTCGCCTTCTTCCCCGGGTCGTAGCCGGTGGTCGAGCGGGGGACGGCGGCATCGACCTTGACGGTCTGGGAGTCGACCACCACCGTCACCGAGCGCGGGTTCTTGCCTTCGCGCAGCCGCACCTGCTCGTGCAGGACGGCACAGATCCGGGCGGTGACGCCGGTGGCGTGCCACTTGCTGAACCAGCGGAACACGGTCCGCCACGGAGGAAAATCCGCGGGGACCGCGCGCCACTGGCAGCCCGTGCGGTTCACATACCGTACGGCGTCGACGACGTCGCGCCGGTCATAGACCTCGGGGCGCCCGCCCGTGGGCAGGTTCGCCGCCGCCGGCGGCGGCAGCAGCGGGCAGATCAGCGCCCACTCGGCATCGCTCATGTCGGAGGGATAGCAGCGTTCGCGCATGTCACACCCGTCTCTAGCGTTCCATGCGGGTCAGGACCTCGAAGGTAGCCTTGGCCCCGCCGAGCTGCTCCAGGGCGAGGCGCACCCACTCATCCGAGGGCTGGCGGCGGGCGTGCGGGGCAAGGACCTGCTCGATCACGTTGGCGATCCGGTGCAGCTGGGCGGAAGATCGCCCGCTCGCACGCGATCCAGACGTCCGGGTCCTCCGAGAGCTGGAAGCCGCCGGCCGCCCGAGAGTACGTCACCGGCGGCAGCCCCTCCTTGACCGCGACCTTGCGCAGGAACCTGATCCCCGCCCACACCTGGCACGGCGTCCGTCCCGTCGAATAGCACAGCTGGGCCAGACTCGCCTCTGCCGGCCGCCCCTCCCTCAGTGCCTTGCGCACCGCCTCGCCATGGACGTGCGCGGGATGGCCCCGCACGGCTACTCGCCCCGCAGCAGCACCGCGAGTGCCTCGTCGAGGTCCGTCCGCCCCGTCGAGACGGCCGTTTCTATCCAGTCGGTGGTCGCGCGCAGCTTCAAGTCCGGTTCCCGCAACTGCACGGTTCCATCTATGTCTCCGCTGGTGGCGAGGGTGCGTCCGTCCGGGCTGACGGCCACGGTGTTCACCGCACCTTTGTGGCCGGTGAGCCGGTGCCGCAGGGGTACGCGGGCAGCAGCAAAGAGGCTTTCGGCAGCCTCTTTGGTAGGGGCGGTGCGGTAGGCGCGGACCGCCAGCAGGCAGGCCAGGTCGGGGTTTCGGCTCAGCAGGTTGGTGGACTGTGCGGCCAGTTGTCGGGACAGGGCGACCTGCTGCTCGGCCACGGTTCGATGCCGTTCGTTCTCGCTGGTGCGGTACTGGTCAAAAGCGATCAGTCCTGCCGCCAGGACCAGGACCAGCAGGACGGACACGGCAGTGGCGAACCGGCGCAGGCGCTGTGTGGTCCGCACGGCCGCGAGCCGTTCCCGCTCGCGCTCAGCGATGCTGCAGGTGAGGAAGCTTCGCTCCAAAGCCGTCAGGTCCTCCGCGGATGCGGCGAAGGTGTCTTCCGCTGTTGCCAGGCGGGCCCCGCGGTACAGGGCTCCCGCGTCCCGGTTGAGCGCGTCTCATGTGGCGGCGGCCTCCGTCAGCCGGCGATGCACGCGAAGACGCTCGCGGTCCTCCTCGACCCACTGCCGCAGCCGAGGCCATGCGGTGATCAGCGCCTCGTGGGCCAGATCGATGCTGTCGCCGGCCGACGTGAGCAGCCGCGCGTGGATGAAGCGGTCCAGGACGTACGCGGCGCCGGTCCGCTCGCCGGTCTCCAGTTCGTCGTGGCCGATGGGGCGACGCGTATCAGGTGTAGTGCCTCCTCCCGGCGAGATCAAGCGCAGCAAGATACGGCGCGCCGCGGTGGCCTGGGGGCCGGTGAACTGGATGTAGAGGGTTTCGGCGCTCTGGGCGATGGCGCCGTGCAGGCCGCCGGCCGCCTCGTAGGCCTCAAAGGTCAGAGTGCGGCCGTGGCGGCGGCGCCAGGTTTCCAGCAGGACGTGGGACAGCAGCGGCAGGGCGCCGGGTTCGCCGGTGACTTCGTCGATGAGGCGGGTGGTAGGGCGCATTCGACGACCAGCCCGGCGGCCATGGCGGGTTTGATGATCGCTTCGCGCAGCTCGGCCGGTGTCATCGCGGTGACGGGCAGGCTCGCCTCACGGACCACGGCCGCCAGGTCTTGGTGTTCCAGGCAGCGGGCGTAGAAGTCGGCCCGCACGCCCAGAACCACCCGTAGCCGGTTGCCTGGGACCCGGGCAGCCAGCAGCCGCTCCAGGAACTCGGTGCGCTCCTCCGGGTCGGTGCACAGTGTGAACAGCTCTTCGAACTGGTCGATGACCAGCCAGGTCACCCCGGCCGCGCCGGCCGGAACGAAGCGTTGTTCATGCTCCTGCAGCGGGCGTGCCCCAGGGGTGAAGATGCGGATCGCCGCCGGACGCAGGGCCGGGTCGTCGGCGGTCTGCAGGCGCGGGATGAGGCCAGCGCGCAGGAGAGAGGACTTGCCGCTGCCGGACGGCCCGAAGACCACGGTGACACGGTGGGCGGCTACGAGGTCCAGGAGGTTTTCGGTGAGTTGGGTGCGGCCGAAAAACAGATCGTGATCACCGGGCTCGAAGCGGGCCAGGCCCCGGTAGGGGCCATCGGTAATGTCGTCGTCGGGCGGCTGGGCAGCCTGGGCCCCAGCGACCTGATGCCAGCGCCGCTCCCAGACCGCTACGTCACCACCGCAGGCAGCGACATAGGCCAGCGTGACCTCCAGTGAGGGCAGCCGCTCGCCTGCGGCGGCCTCCGAAAGGGTGTTGGCCGCATACCGGCTGCGCGCAGCCATGGCCCGGTAGGTAGGGCCACCGGCCTCCTGGCGCAGAGCGCGCAGGGCGTGCGCGAAAGCCTGCACTGGCCCGGCCGCGGGGTCCAGCGGGCGCTCCTTGCGTCCGGCCCGCCTGTCCTGACGCCCCATCCCAGCCCTCCTCGGCTGCGCCCGCCGCTCCCCGTCAACGTACGCATCCCTTTTCTGTCCGGACAAGAGTCCGGAACCACCTGCCGCATTGGTTGCCAACCGCGTCACCAGAGCGGGTGGCAATTGATCGGGGCAGCGAAAGGCGGCTGCGGATCAATTGCCGGGCCGCTGAAGTCGATGTCAGCGGCGCCACCGGGGCGGACAGCTCCCCGCGGCGCCGGCCACCGCCAGGGCGTACGACGCGAACAGGCCCCACGGCGGGTTCCCATCGGATGGCACGCCAATAGGAGCACCGGATGAGCGCTAACGACCGAGGCCCTCCCTGCCTGTGAGCAGTGCCGGGAGCCACGATGTCGGCACCAGCCAGGGCGAGGACAGCCCGGCCCTCGCGCCTTCCGCTTCTGGGCAGACACGGAGCTGGCACGTGGCAGCCGCCAGCGCCATGGTCTCCGCCGCCCTCTGGCTGCTGAGCACCGTCGAAGGCCCGCCGGGCTCCAGCCGCACTCTGATCAACGCCTGCTACGGCTTCGCCGGGCCCTGGCGCAGTGGCCTTCCGTACACCCCGCACCGTACGAAACGGCCGGGCACTCCACGGGGGTGAGTACTCGGCCCTGACGGAGCCTTCTGACGCCAGCAGAAAGAAGTCTCAGCCGAACCCGTCTGTGTTTCTTGGCACCCAGCGCATCAGGTAGGCGCGGGTGAGCTCAATGAATGAAAACTCCGCGCCCTGGAGAGGAAGGGAAAGCCGTGAGGCCTTCGATCATGACCAGGCAGAAGAGACTGCGCGCCGCGGTGTGCGCTGCGGCCGGACTGCTGGCTGTTGCCGGCTTCAGTGCTCCGGCCAGCGCAGAAAACAGCCACAGTGGCACGAGCCATCAGGCGGCGTTTGAGGTCGGCGGCCACATTGCGGCGCCGCAGATCCCAGTACGCCTCATCCAGCTTCAGGCGGTTGGCCGCGTTCGGCGAGCGCTCCTCGGCCAGCCACGCGTACAGGGTGCGGGTCATGACGTTGATGCCCGCGCGCTCCATCGCCGCGTAGCCGGCCTCGGAGGCCGTGAGGTAGCGCAGACGGGCGGCGATGTCCCGCTCCGAGTGCGGCGAGGACTGCAAGCCCGTCACCATGCGCTCGATGCCGTAGCCGAGGGCGTCGCCGCCGCCCATGCCCTGGGCGTTGTAGCGGCCGAAGTCCATCCACCGGCCGGCCATCAGCGAGTCCCGTCAGGGGTGGTGACGGTGTAGGTGACGGGTGCGCCGTCGCGGTCGGTCTTGACCTTCATCTCCCCCAGGCCCCGGCCCTCGGGGAAGACGGGGCGCCAGTCGCCGGCGACATGCAGCTCGTCGGTGCCCATCACGCTGATGACGGTCAGGCCGGCCTGGTGGGCCTTGTAGGCGCGGTTCCACAGGTTCGCGAACGCCTGGGAGCGCACCAGGTGCATCCAGTCCGGCCTCATGATCTCGCGGTTGTGAACGGACTCGCCCAGGGTGGAGACGAACTTGGTGCCGACTCGCACGAAAGTGTCCTGCACCTTTGCAGGTGGGTGCAGCTCCTCTGGAGGGACGGATCGAAGCAACGTCGGCAGTACCTGCGTTGTGTTCGTGGGCCTCAGATGCACCAGGACGACCCCATTCAGAACAGTTTCGACGCCGATATCATCTATAGATGCCCCTGCGCCAGTACGCCTACTTTGCCTTGTTCAGCGAACGCATCTCCGCCCAGGAGATGACCTCGGAGTTGGGCATCGTCCCCGACGAGATGTCCCTTCGGGGCAGCCGCCGATCCGCTGAGCCAGCGGTGATTCCGGTTAACCACTCCTGGAAGATTGTCAGCCGGGAGCCAGATCTTTGCGTCGACGAGCAGATCAGCCGCATTCTCGACCGGCTCCACCCGCACACAAACCGTCTGGCCGAAGTCGCCAGCCGTGTGACTGCCGACGGCGGCGGGGCAGTGCTGCAGGTCGTGCGCTACTTCAACGATTCCGACCAGGACCAACTGGACACTTCGCGTGTGCCCCATCTCTATGGCTGGCATCTGAACCGCGACGTCTTGGACTTCCTCACCACCGTCGGAGCCGAACTCGATGTCGATGAGTACGATATGGCCCCCGACGAGGACGCCAGCTGAGCGGCATACCCCATCCTTTTCAAAGAGGAGGGTGGCGTCAGGCGGTGAGAGCGTATCTGTCCTGGCCGTCGGCTGGGTAGAGACGTCGATGTTCGCTGGCGACGTGATATTTCCAGTAGTCCCCGAAACTGCCGTTCGTGATCAGTGCGCGGAGTCGAAGGACGGCTTCGGCACCGGTGAGTCCCCAGCGGGCTCCGGTGATGTCGAGGCGGTCGCTGATCAAGTGACGGCAGGTGCCCTCGACGGCGCCGGTGGCGATCGGCCACCCCTTGGCGAAGGCGATGTCGTAGCGGAGCTGGTCGAGGTGACCGGTCAGATAGCGGCAGCAGACCTCGACCGCTTCCTTCCTGCCGGCCTCTTGGCCGATCCGGTCGGCCTGGGCCGTCATCTCCCGAACAGCGCGGGTGGCTTGACCTGCGAGGACCGTGGTCAGCTGGGTGGCGACCCACGCATCGGCCTCGGCGGTGCCGGGCTTGTGGAAGGCGTGCGCCGCGGTCCACACGTACTCACTGACATGCACGAAGTCGAGAAGTACGTGGACCGTGACGTCCCGGCGGGCGGCCTCGGCATGGATCAGATCGAGCTGATGGCGGGCGCCGTCGACCGGCACGATCCAAGAGCGCCGGTGATGCGGATCGCGGGCCTCGGCCTGGTCGAAGGCGTCCGCGACGACCTGCTCGGGAGGACGGACGAGGGAGGCGGTGCACCACTTCCGCTCGGCCTTCGGCCCCGGACGCGGGGCACGGGTGGTGCTGCGGCCGCCGGGCAGATGGATCACATCGTGCGGGCGCCTGGGTGCCGGGACGGCGTCGAAAACGCAGGCCACGGTGGCCATCCGCTTCCGGTTGGGCTTTCTCACCCGGTGCGAGCCGACTGCGGTGGACGCCCGGGGCGGAGGCGAGGCGGGCACGCTGGGTGGCGGGCCGCAGGGCTTCGGGCCTCATCACCACTCCCTTTCCGTCGACCTCAAGGACCAGCAGCACGTCTCGGCTGGAGGGAACGGGGATCACCTGACGGTAGAAGGCGTTGATGTCGCCGGAGGCGGCGGCCACGAGCTGTTCGAGCCTCCGTTTGCCCAGCACTCCCCCGCAGCGTCGCTCGATCGCCTGCTGAGCCTGGTCGAACGAGCCTCGCACCGCCTCCAGGGCCGCGAGCCGCCGCAGCCCCATCGAATGCCGACCCGCGGGTAGCGCCAGGGCTACGTCGGCCGGGTGGACGTTGGTGGCACCGGGCCCCCGGTGGGCTACCCGCTCCACCCGTACCAGGCCGAACAGGCAGGCCAGCCATCGTGCGTGACCCGTCTCCCGCCACGGGCGAAAGTGCCCGTCCGTGCCGATCACCGGCGGGTGAGTTCCGGTCCGCACCGCGTCCCGTTCCCTGCGGGCCCGCAGGTCCAGATGATCCTGGAAGAGCTGCCGCAACAGCTCCCGCCCCGCTTCCTCCAGGTGTTCTTCCATCTGAGCGTGGGTCCACGAACGGGCCACGTCGCCAGACAGGGTGTGTATCAGCGACTCGAAGGCACTGACTGAGCGGGCAAACAGGTCAGCACTCATATGTGAGGCATATGGTTCCATCCCAGGGCTCTTCTCGTGCTGGGTCGATTCGGTTGGCACCTTCGACTTTAGGGAGAAGAGCCCTGCTTTTACTCGGAGTCGGCCGAGGAATTCGCCCGAAGGCGGGCCGGAGTGAACAGCCCGGGCTCGGCCTCGTCCAGCCACCCCCGCTCGACCAGCCGCTTCAGCTTCGAGCGTGTCGTCTCGATTTTCCCCACCTGCACGGGCAGCCCGATCCGCGGAACGACCTGCTTGGCCCGCACCGGCCCCGGCGCATCCGCGACGACCTCCAGGATGTCCTGGTAGACCCGCGGCAGCACATCAACCCCCATGCCCGGCTGCCACTTCGGCACGGTCAGCACCCCCATCACCCGGCGTTCCGCCCCCGCGTACGGCGACGACGCCTCCTCACCCTCCGCCCCATCAGTCTGCAGCTCTTCCTCCGGAGCCACCGTGATGTCCGCCGACATCTCGGCCATCACCTCGGCCACCGTCTCCCGGGCGATCCTCAATCGCTCCAGCCCCTCCCGGGCCTCTCCCAACTGCCCTGTCAGATCGGCCAATTCCGCCTCAAGCTCTTCCACCTGTCCCCGGGCAGCCGCCTCCCGGGCCTCCAACTCCTCGAACAACGAGCCCATCCGGCACCCCTCCTCCACCGTCACGGTAGAGACCACAGGCCCTCAGCACACCCCGCTCAGCGTTCTCCCAGCTCAAACGCTTCACTTCAAAGGATCCGCACCCTTTGCAGTTCGTGTTCCCGGTGCCTCGCACCCGCTGCGCCACACAGCCCGACGTAAGCGCATGCCAGAGCCCCTGTTATCAGGACACCGGCGTGAGAGGCCAACGGACGCTGAGCCGCGAGTCGGCAGCAGGAGCTGGGCGGTCAGGGTGCGCAGGGTGGTCGTGGTGCCGCCGCTGGCGGAGCTGACCAGGACGTGCGGCGAGTCGGCATCCAGGTCGACGCAGACCGGCTTCCCGTCAGCGCCGAGACCGATCAGGACCTGGGAGGCGGGCAGCCCCGGCTGGGTAGACGAGCACGCGGAAGCTCTTTGCTCGACACCCACCCGTCTACCAGGAGCTTTTCCACGTAATCACCCCAACAGCTTCCCAAACAAGCAGGTTGGAAAGCGCTCAGTGCCTGCGTCGCCCGAGTGGCCGATTGGCTGAAAAACGGTGAATACCTTCTGTTCGGACTCGGTAGTCGGTAGGGGATCTTTACTCGCCGCCCACTGGCAGGAGGGGAACATATGGGTTTCAAGCATCGGGCCGCTGGCCGGGGGTGCGCCGCCCGCACGGTCGTTGTGGTGGCAGCGGCCGTGGCGTTGATGAGTTCTGCGCTGACTGGTCCTGCTGCGGCGGCGGAGCCCCCGGCCGCTAAGCCGGCACCGGGCGAGTACTGCGGCCCGAAGGAGAGCTTTTACGGGGCGGAGGGCTGGTCCTTCACCGACACTCAGGTGTGCCTAATACCGGCGGGGATGCCGGACGGCAACGTGATGGTGAAGGTGAAGACCGACCGCAACACGTACTACTGGGGCGGCGCCTGGTACAACGCCAGCAAGCGCTGGTCTGCTCGCTGGACGGCCAACGGTACCGTAGCCAGGGGCGACTGGACCGCCGAGTATGCGATGTTCCGCAAGCAGGGCTCGCGCGCGGACAGCAAGGGCACCAACGCAGGGAAGGCCATGCAGAAGTGCGGAACCTACAACGTCACGTTCACCTATGAGCAGGACGGACCCCGCTGGTCCAACCCCGATGAGCCGACAGGCGTGTGGTTGAAGTCAGGCAAGCGCACCTACAAGATCGACGTCCCATGCGCTGAGTAAGCATTTCCAGGGTGGCCACTGACCGGGTGACTGCGGGCAGTGCGTGACAGGCGAGGCCTCCGGGCTGTCGAGCGAGGTGTCTGACGTCTCGGCTCGGTTGCCTGGAGGCCTTTTGGGTTGTCTCCCCTGCCGCACTGAACCTGTCACACGCGCTTGTAGAGCGGGACACGATGCTGATCGTCACCCGCTAGGGGAGCGCCGCTGCAAGCTTCGCCCCTGACAGCGGGTGGTGGTGGCTTTGGTCTACCTGCGCAAGCACAAGTCCCTGGCCGAGGTCACGGCTGATTCCCCGGGGCCCGTGGTGTGTCCGTCGCCGGGTCAGCTCTCGGGGTCGTCCGGGTCGGTGAGCCAGTTGACGACGTCGGCGTCGGTCATCAGGCCCGCCTGCGTCTCGTGGGTGCTGTTGTGCTGGACGACGTGGAAGCGGCCCGAGTGCGGGGTCTGCCTTTTCGGGGCGAGGCCGAGGGCCGCGGCGCCGAGCCGTCCGCGTGCGTGCTGGACTCCCAGACCATCAAGACCTCCGCCAACGTCCACCGCTCCGGCCAGGGCAACAACGTCGGCAAGCGGATCATCGGCCGCAAACGCTACCTCGGCTGCGACACCCTCGGCCTGCTGCTGACCGTCCTGTTCACCGCTGCCAGCGTGTCCGACACCGTGGCCGGCACCACCCTGCTGACGCGCATCGCCGCGGCCCACCCGCGCGTGACCAAGACCTGGGTGGACGCCGGCCACCGCACCCGCGCCATCGACCACGGCGCCCGGCTCGGCATCGACGTCCAGCCCGTCGCCCGCCCGAACGCTCAATGAGAGGCCGCTCGCCGAGCCGCCCCGGGGCCGGTGTGCGGTCGGGGCGCGGCGCCGCCGGGCGCCGTCCGCGACTCTAGGGATTTCCGCGACCGGAGTGGAGTGCGCTGGCAGATCGAGCTTCCGCCCCCCGAAGGGAGTGACTGTGGTGTTGAACAAGGTGAAGACGATCGGCAAGGGCATCCAGGCCGTCGCCACATCCGATCCCGACACCCGCGTTCGACGGCTGTACGAACTCGCCGACCCAGAGAAGCAATTCGCGCACCGGACCACCCGGTACATCAACATCGGCTACTGGAAGGACGGCACCGCCGACCCGGACCGGGCCGGTGAGGACCTGGCCCTCGAACTCGCCGGAATTGCGGGCTTCGAGCCGGCCGACACCGTCCTCGACGTCGGCTTCGGCTACGGCGAGCAGGACTTCGCCTGGCTGCGGGCCAACCGGATTCACAAGGTCCACGGACTGGAGGTGACCCCGCGCCACGTCGCGGGTGCCCGTGCCCAGGCCGAGTCGGAAGGACTGCGGGACCGGGCCGACTTCCGCGTCGGCAGCGCCACCGGGCTTCCCTACCCGGACGGCGTGTTCGACCGCGTCGTCGCCCTCGACTCCGCTCTGCACTTCAACACCCGCAGCGCCTTCTTCACGGAAGCACTGCGGGTCCTGAAGCCCGGCGGCGTCCTGGCCGCCATCGACACCATCCCGTTGAGCGGCGCCACCCCGCGGGCCACCTTCAGGTCCGCGCGCCTGAGCCTGTACCGGTTCAGCGTGCCGGACGCCAACTGGTACGACCGGCACACCTACACCCGGCAGCTCCTCGACGCCGGATTCACCGACCCGGATGTGACCTCGATCCGCGACCGGACGTGGGAGGGCTGGTACCGCTACTGGACCGGCCTGGTCAGCGACCCGGAGGCCCTGGGGAAGCTGCACCCCGAGGCCGCGCGGGAGTTCGTCAAGGAATGGAGCGACCACCGGCGCATCCGGCGGGAGGTCGATCTGCTCGACTCCGTCGCGGTCTTCGCGCGCAAGCCGTAGACCGGGCTCCGGGCTGGCGGAACGGGGGCCGCACACGGCGGAGGGCCGCGCCGTACGGTCGTACGGCGCGGCCCTCCGGGGCGGTACGGGCTCAGCCCACCCGGTCCGGCAGCTCCGCCGACATCTCGTCCTCGCTGCTCGCGACGACACGCGAGGAAGCGGCGGCGCCCCGGTCCAGCAGGCCCGCGGCGACCGCGATGTCTTCCGTCGCCCCAGCCTCCTGAAGCTGGAGGGTCTGAGCGGCGTAGATGGGGGAGATCTGCGTGGTGATGTGCCGCTCGCAGCCGTCGTCAGAGGCCCCGGAGGCGGTGAACCCGAAGCAGGCGACGACGTGCACCATCATGCCCCCGGAGTCAGAAGCCTGCTCTCGCGCATGAGCCCTGACCTGCGGTTGCCATGCGGAAGCGGTCGAAGCGAGGCCGCCTTCCTGGCGGCGGGCCATCAGCGGGCCGAGGTCGGTCAATTTCATGCCGCCAGGTGTAGCGCACATTCCCGGCCGGTTTCCCTGCTCCTGCTCAGCCAGTGCTGGACACATGAGGTTGCGTGGAAGCGTCGTCGGGTCCGCTTCTCCTCTTCGGTGCGAGGGGCTGTCCGGTTACGCGGGGTGCAGTGACCGGAGCCGGTCGGCGATGTCGTACACCGTCAGGCGCAGTGCGCGGATGTCGTTGATCAGGTCGCGCCACGGTTCGTAGGAGGCGTCCACGGTCTCGCCGGAGGCCCGGATGTAGGCCACGGCGACGCCGTAGGCGAAGTACTCGTTGCGGGCGGGCAGCGGCCGCAGCAGCACCAGCTGTTCCAGCAGCGCGGCCGCACGCCAGTAGGCGTCGGGCTGGCCGACCTCGATGTGCGGGGTGTTCACGCGGTGCCGGGCCACGGCGGCGACGAGCCCGGAGTAGTCCCGTACGGCCAGTTCCTTGCCGAGCAGTTCCTCCTGCCGGTCCAGCAGCCAGCGGACGTCGATGTGCAGGTCCAAGGTTCAGGCCGCCCGGTGCATGCTGTCGGCGCCCTGGGGCAGGCCACCGAAGTCACGGTCGAAGGCCTCGGCGATTCCGGGTTCGGCGATGACCTCACGGAAGGCCGCGGTGGCCTCGCGCAGCTTGAGCTGGTTCTCCTCCTGGACGGCGAGTTCCGCCAGCAGCGCACGGACACTGGTGCCCCGGGCGGCGGCGATGCCGGCCAGCCGGTCTCTTGTCTCGGTATCGATCTTCACGGTCGTGTCTGCCATACCTCCGAGTATGCACCCGCGACTACCTTCATGAATACCTCTTCGGAGATACCGCTCGGCTTGGAAGGGCGTGCAGCCAGGGATTCCCGCTCAGGCGGCCCAGCCGATGGAGGAGACGTTGCTGTACGCGTCGTAGTCGGAGCCGAGGTCGGGGATGATGTCATCCCAGATCCGGTCCAAGGCGTCGGCGTCGTCGGCCAGCCACGCGTCGACCGCCGCGTCCCAGAACCGCGGGCGTACGGACAGCCGTCGGGTGGCCAGGTCCCGCTGGTTACGGCCTTCGACCCGGCTCTGGTCGACCGGGTTGATCTCGATGCGGGTTCCGCCGCTCGACATCAGGCGGCGTTTGAGGTCGGCGGCCACATTGCGGCGGCGCAGGTCCCAGTACGCGTCGTCCAGCTTCACGTGGTTGGCCACGTTCGGGGAGCGCTCCTCGGCCAGCCAGGCATACAGGGTGCGGGCCGTGACGCTGATGCCCGCGCGCTCCATCGCCGCGTAGCCGGCCTCGGAGGCCGTGAGGTAGCGCAGGCGGGCGGCGATACCCCGCTCCGAGTGCGGCGAGGACTGCAAGCCCGTCACCATGCGCTCGATACCCAGGCCGAGGGCGTCGCCGCCGCCCATGCCCTGGGCGTTGTAGCGGCCGAAGTCCATCCACCGCCCGGCCATCAGCGCACCCCGCAGGCGCGGTGACGGTGTAGGTGACAGGTTCGCCGTCGCGGTCGCTCTTGACCTTCATCTCCCCCAGTCCCCGGCCCTCGGTGCCGACTCGCATGAAAGTGACCTGCGATTTTGCAGTCCATGTTCCGGGCATCTCGCACTCGCTGCGCCACACGGCCCGACATATACGCACGTCAAAGGCCCCGCCGTCAGGACACCGCGATGAGAGGTCCACGGACGCTGAGCCGCGAGTCGGCACCCGGCCCCGCCGGAGCTTGGTCGGTGGTCCTGCCTTTCCGCGGGGGTGGTAGACCGGGCGGTCGAGAACCGCACAGCGATCACGGCGGGAGAAGCCGGAGGGGGCGGTGCGGCCGGTTCGGTCCCGAGTCACAGAAGCCGGGCGATAGCCCAGGTCCGAGCGCGGTCTTGCGCGTCGAAGAGGTCGGTGTGAGTGATCATGACTTCGGTGGCCCCGGCGTCGAAGTAGCGGCGCAGACCGGCAGTGACAGTGGCCTCGTCGCCGGCGATCAGCAGGTCCGCCGCGCTCGACAGCCCCTCGGTCGCGATGACCTTCTGGTAGGACGGGATGCTGTCGTAGAAGCCGAGGGCGGCCGAGACGCGGTCGCGGGCGGCTGCGGCGTCGTCAGTGACCACCGCGGGCACCCCGGCCACGATCTGCGGGGCCGGCCGTCCGGCCGCGGCGGCGGCTTCGGTGATGGCCGGCACGATCTGTTCGGCGAGGGTACGAGGCCCGGCGAGGAACGGAATCGTTCCCTCGGCCAGCTCGCCCGCGGCCGCGAGGGCCCGCGGCCCCATCGCAGCCACCAGCACCGAGACCGCCGGGGAAGCCCCGGCCACGCCCGTCGAGCCGACCGGACGCGATGTCAGCGTTTCCCCCACGAAGGCGGCGTCGTCGCCGTCCAGCAGCGGGCGCAGCGCGGTGAGGTACTCGCGCAGGTGCTGGATCTGCGGCGGATACGGCAGGCCGAACTGCGGCTCGAGAACAGTGCGCGCACCGAGTCCGACGCCGAGCCGGAAGCGCCCTGCGGCAGCCGCCTGCGCCGTCTTCGCCGCAGCCGCGAGCAGCAGCGGATGGCGCGGATATATCGGCACGACCGAGGTACCTACGCAGACCCTGGGTTCCGCCCGGCCCACCAGCCCGGCGAGCTGGGGCGCGTCGTAATCCGCCGCCTGTCCGAACCACACGGTGCGCACCCCGGCGTCGGCCACCTCGTGCGCGAACTCCACAGCCCGGTCCACAAGGTTGGTCATGCCAGGTTCCTGCGCGAACGTGCCTCCCAGAAACACTCCGACCCTCGTTCCGGCAGTGTCCATCACGAGCTCCTTCGTGATCCGCTTCACATGACTCACGTCGTCTTCACCGCCGCGGCCTCCGTCGTCCCGCAGCACCACAGTGATTACAGGGTCTGCAATCACCGTACAGTTTGATTGCAGTTTCTGTAGTCACTACTCTGCGTGTCATGGGACGATGGCCGGGCGGCACGCAGGAACGACTGCAGGAAGCCGCGATCGAGTTGTTCACCGAGCGCGGCTACGAACGCACGACCGTCGCCGAGATCGCGACGCGAGCCGGCCTGACCGAGCGCACCTTCTACAACCACTTCGCCGACAAACGCGAGGTGCTCTTCCCCGAGCAGGACTCGTTCATCGCCAAGGTCCGCGAAGCGGTGGGAGCGGCACCCGCCAAGCAGTCCCCGCTCGACGCGGTCAATGCGGCATTCATCGCCGGCAGTGACTGGTTCGACCAGCGCCGGGAGGCAGCACAGCGCCGCAGGCGCATTCTCGACGCACATACCGATCTGCGAGAACGCGAATGGGCGAAACTGGCAGCCCTTGGTGAGGCGATCACCGCCGCGCTGCGCACACGGGGCATCCCCGACCCGGCGGCCACGCTGACCGCCGCGGTCTCCGTCACCACATACCAGCTCGCCGCAGCCCGGTGGCTGGCCGATCCGCAGTACGGCACGCTCGGGCATCACCTGCACACGAGCTTCGAGGATCTGCACCACACCGCACGCAGCTGGTAACGCCACATCGATACCGGCTGTGGCCGTCGGGGACCTCAACCGCGGACAGCCAATACCGGACGCTTCATTCTGCGGGGTGTTGTCGGCCAGGGAGTGCGGAGAGGTCGCCGGTGGTCAGGACGTGGTCGGCGACGGCGGTGGGCTCAGATGCCCAGGACCCCTTCGGCTGCGAACCGGTCATACTCATAGCTGCCGGTGAACCACTCACGCGCCAGTTCCTGCAACGCCCCGGCCAGAAATCGGCGAACCCGCCTGCTTCGCCGGGCGGTCACGTGGATGGCGGGGAGACGAGTCCGGCCGCCGCCCGCGAACTCCAGGAGGAGACCGGCGTCACGGTCCCGGCCGCCGATCTGTCGCAGATGGGCGCCTACGACGCCCCGGCCGCGATCCCCGCGGCCGGTACGTCACGGTCACCTACACAGCCACCCTGCCCTCGCCTGTTGCCGACTCGCATGAAAGTGACCTGCGATTTTGCAACCCATGTTCCGGGCATCTCCACTCGCTGCGCCACACGGCCCGACATATACGCACGTCAAAGGCCCCGCCGTCAGGACACCGCGATGAGAAGCCCACGGGCGCTGAGCCGCGAGTCGGCAGCTGAAGCCGTAGTTGGTGGCCATCTCGATGAGGGTGCCGGGGCGGTGGCGGACGCGACGCCCAGGACGCGGTCGTGTGCGCCGGTGGCGACCAGGGGCAGGCACACGGTGGCCATGGCCTCGTTCATGGGCCGGTCGCGGACAGTCAGCGGAACAGGCGGAAGAACCCGCGCACCTGCTCGACCAGCGACTCGGGCTGCTCCAGCGCGGCGAAGTGGCCGCCGTGCGGCAGTTCCTCGAACCAGCGCAGGTCGGTGAACCGCAGCTCGGCCTCCCGCCTCGACGGGCGGGTGATGTCGCGTGGGTAGACCGACAGCCCGGATGGCGCGGTCACCTTGTCCCGGAAGTTGGCGAAGCTCTCCCAGTACAGGCGCGCCGATGATGTGGCCGACGCGGTGAACCAATAGACCGAGATCTCGTCGAGGATGGTCTGCCGCGACAACGCGTCCTCGGGATGGCCGTCGTTGTCCGTCCATGCCCAGAACTTCTCGGCGATCCAGGCGGCTTGCCCGGCCGGGGAGTCGGTGAGGCCGTAGCCGAGCGTCTGCGGCCGGGTCGCCTGGATCGCCGAGTATCCCCGGCCCGTGCGCTGCATCTCCTGCTCCGCCTCCAGATTCGCCAGCTCCGCGGGCGTCGGGTCGTCGAACGTGCCCGCCGCCACGGATCCCAGGTTCAGGTGCACGCCGGCGACCCGCTCGGGCGCCACCTCGCCCAGCGCCCCGGACACCGCCGAACCCCAGTCACCGCCCTGCGCGCCGTACCGTTCGTAACCCAGCGAGACCATCAGGGTGTCCCAGGCGCGCGCGGTGCGAGTGATGCCCCACCCGGTCGTCGACGGTTTGTCGCTCCAGCCGTACCCGGGCAACGACGGCGCGACCACGTGGAACGCGTCCGCCGGGTCACCGCCGTGCGCGCGGGGGTCGGTCAGCGGGCCGAGGACCTCCAGGAATTCGAGCACCGAACCCGGCCACCCGTGCGTGAGCACGAGCGGGAACGCGTCCGGCTCCGGTGAGCGGACGTGCAGGAAGTGGAGGCCCAGCCCGTCGATGGTGTCGCGATACTGCGGGAAGACGTTCAGCCGCTCGGCGAACCCGAAGTCGTAGTCCTCGGCCCAGCTGCGGCACAGCTCCTGCGCGTACGCCAGCGGCAGCCCCTGTGACCAGTCGTCCACCGGCTCGCGCTCGGGCCACCGTGTCCGTCGCAATCGTTCACGCAGGTCCTCGATCTCGGCTTCGGTGATGCTGACCTCGAATGGCTCGGCGGGCATGGCAAGGCTCCTTGCTGGTCGAGGCGTTGTCGGATCAGATGCAGGTGAACTGTCAGCGCGGGCTCCCACGCGTGGCACCGGGTCCGGGGCGGCGGCCGGCGGTAGGGCGCCGGGTCAGGCTGAGGACGAGCCCGAACAGGGGGAGTACCGCGAGCACGGCAAGGGCCACCGGCGCCGGCACGATGCCGGACAGACCCGCGACAGCGGCCGGACCGATCCCGCCGCCCAGGACGTTCATGAAGTTGAGCAGGCCCTGTGCGGTGTCGCGGTCGTCCGCGGCGACCAGGTCCGGCGCGAGGCTCACCAGTACGGCTTGGGCGCCGGCGAACCCGCACACGGTCAGGGCCGTGCCGATGACGATCAGGACCGGCGCGGTGGCGACCGCGACCACGAGCACGCCGATGACGGTGAGTGCCGCAAGCCCGGCCGACACCTGCCAGCCGGTGAACAGGTCGGCCAAGGTGCCGACCAGCCGCCCGGCCAGCACCGAGCAGGCGGCAGCCGGGACCAGGAGCACGCCGGCTTCCAGGGGGCCACCGCCCGTGGCCTGCTCGATCAGGGACGGGGCGCGGAACAGCACCCCGTAGTAGCCGGCGAAGACGGTCCCGCCGATGAGCCCGGCCGCCAGGAAGCCGCGGGATGCGATCACCCGCCGAGGCACGAACCCGTCGGGCGTGCTGCGCACGCGCCACCACAGTCCCACGGCGGCGAGCGCCCCGGCGGCGGCCACGACGAGCGTGACCGGAGCGGGCAGGCCGACCGAGGGTGCCTGCAGCAACGTGATCACGGAGCCGGCGAGTACCGACAGCACGGCCGCGCCGACGATATCGAGTCGCCCGGTCGAGCCGTTTCGCTCGCCGCCACCGCTCCGCGTCAGCGCGCGCCTGCCCGGCAAGGCGGCCAGCAGAAGGGGCAGCGCGAGGACCGGGATCGCGAGCACGGCACGCCACCCGAGCCATGCGGTCACCGCCCCGCCTATCAGTGTCCCGCACCCCGACGCCGTCGCGCTGGCCGCCGCGATGATGCCCAGGACGCGGATCCGTTGCCGCCCGGGAAGGGCGGTGGCCGCGGCAAAGACGGCGATCACCGTCGCGCCCGCCCCAGCGCCGCCGATCAGTCGGCCGATGATCACGACGGACAGTGCCGGCCCGGCTCCGGCGAGCGCGGAGCCCGCGGCGAGCGCCATGACCCCGGCGACCAGGACCTGGAAGGGGCTCCAGCGGACCAGCAACCGACCCGCGACCGGCATCGCGAGCGCGGAGGTCAGCGACCACGCGGCGAGAATCCATGCGGTGGCCCCGAACGGCACCGCGAGTGCGCGACCGATGGCCGGCAGGGCCACCGACGGTGCTCCCAGTGCCACGTACATCGGCAGCACCAGCATCCCCAAAGTCAGCCCCAGCCGACGCCCGTCCGGGGCGTCCGTTCGCCCCGGTGCCGGAGTACCTCCAGGCGGGATCGTCTGCGGCGTCGTCCCCTGCCGGGTATGTTGTGACATGCGAAAGCTCCTTTGCGTGTAACGCTACGGAGCAGTGAGGAGATACGTCAAATGCGGGATGCGTATTACAGTCCATGGGTGGTCCAGACGGCCGTCGACCTGGCCAACACCTTGAGGCCGGTCAAGGGAGAGGACGCGCTGGAGACCGTGGAGCAGCTCCGGGACTTCCTTGACGACCACCCCGTGGCTGAGCCACCGAGTTCAGCCGCGAACCGAAGGACCGGTCCGCGGCATCTCACCCGCGCCGACCTGGCAGAAGTCCGCGCGTTGCGCGAGACGCTGCGCGAGGTGCTCGAACAGGCGAACACGGACGCGGCCGAAGCCGCGGCTCTGATCAACGACGGTCTGCGCCGCAGCCGCGCCACCCCGGTACTGCGCAGCGCACTGGCCTCCGTGATCGCCACGCTCGGCCCCGCTCGTCTCGGCGTATGTGCCGGGCCGACCTGCCGGGCCACCTTCGTGGACCTCTCACGCAACGGCTCGAAGCAGTACTGCACCCGAACCTGCTCACACCGGGCCAGCGTCGCGGCCTACCGGAGCCGACGCAGCCCGCGTTGAGCGCCGGCACCCGGCGGACGGTAGCCCCACACCACACCGCTCATACGAACTTCGCCGAACCCCGGCAGCAGAGTGGATCATTGTGCTAAGGGCCCAAGATCACGCGCTTAGCGCCCACGGCTGTTCCGTTGTTCCTACCGACGTCCCTAGGCCGCGAAGCGGCCCGGGTGCGGGTTCTGCTTCTTCGGGGCGGGGTCGGCCATCGGGGCGAGGCGCCGCCAGGTGTCGGCCGTGAACCGCGACAGGATGACCGTGGCGAACAGCTCGTGGGCCGCGGACATCCCGCCGAGGGCGGCGGTGTGGGGCCGTCCGTCGAAGATGACGTGGACGCGGGCCGCGCGTCCTGCCCAGAGGGCTTCCTCGAGCGCGTCGACGGCGGGGGACGCCTTCGGGTCGTCCTTCCCTGCGGCAGATCTTCCTCCAGAACTACTGGGTCGACGACCGCGCCCGCGTTCACTGGCGTGTCTCCGGTAAGAGCGGGGGTGCCGCCCTCGGCCACCGCTGTCGTCTCTCCCTACAGCCTGAGCCCGTGAGGTGCCCCGGGGATCGGAGATTGGCCCGGTAGATCCGCGCCACCGCATTGGTTAGTAGGGCCGGTGAGGGGCACTGCCAGTGCATTGCCTCCGGCAGTGCCGGTGCCGTATGCGGTGGCTCCGCGGACAAAGGCACCGATGCTGAGGTTGGAGCATTCGTTGCCGAAGGAAGGAGAAAGGACAGCACCGATGCCGCCAGCTGAGGCGGGGGGGGTGCCAGAGCCATGCCAGTCCCCACAGCGGCGGTGAGGACAGTGAGGTCCGCCGCAGTCGTACGCGAGATCGTGATGTCTCAACGAGCTGCGCAAGCCTGCGTCACGGCATAGCGCGGCCGCCTCCTCTGCCCCCGCTGACCACAGCTCATAAACCAGGCGTGGTTCCCAAACCGGCTCCTCCTCGCGGCCGCCGTCGAGCTGCAGCTCCTCGGCG
The DNA here is from genome assembly GCF_001279365.1 of Streptomyces sp. NRRL F-5755. Lineage (NCBI taxonomy): Bacteria > Bacillati > Actinomycetota > Actinomycetes > Kitasatosporales > Streptomycetaceae > Streptomyces > Streptomyces sp. NRRL F-5755. The sequence goes on from NZ_LGCW01000267.1 coordinate 62,253, forward strand.
GCCCGCGGCGTGACGCCCAGCGGAGCCGGAAGTTGAGCGGGCATGACAACGCCACCACCACGACCGGCACCACCGTGCCCGCCCCAGCCATCGAACAGCTGCTGTTCACCGAAGACGCGACCACGGGGTACGCGCCAAGGCCCGTGCCACCATCAGTGAGCAGGCCACCTACGCGTATCAGTCCGCGTACGCCCTCTCAGGCGGCGGTGACCTTCGCCGCAACGCACACGACGTCGCCATCACCAACCTCCTGCACTGCACCTCGCGCAGCGTCCTCGCCTTCGCCCTCCACCACCTGCGTCCCCTGCTGCCCGACCTCACCGACGAACAGTGGGACCGGATCGACGCGACCGTGACCGCCCTGGACTTCCGGGTCGCGGAGGACCTCACCGGAGCCAACGGCCCTGATCCTGTGCCGCGCCCACGACAGCAATCCCAAGCCTCCTCGGCGATCATCCGCGGAATTGGTCCGGAGAGGGTGACGACGTCTACGAGGCGCAAGAAATGCAGACACGTCGATGCTGTCGCCGCGGTCAATCGCAGCTGGATCCACCCCGTGCCGGGATCGTTCCGCAATATCCTCTGCCAGGTGTTTTACGTCATATTGCCACTGAGGAGTTCGGCGGGCTTCGACCAGCGGATGCGTTACCGGACCACAAGGTTCCAGTTATTTTTCTCTCCTCCTTTCGATGCTGTTTCACTCTTGGGCCGATGGCACGATCGTCTCGACCAAGCCGCCACTGGCACGGTTTCCGGTGGGGTAATCCAGGGTTCAGCCGAGGCAAGTTCTCGGAATGAGGGCTCATGAGCCTTTGGGCGATCGCTAGAAGGTGCTCGGCGGCCTATCTCTGTGCCCAGCCAGAGCACAGGGGTTGGTCATCTCACGAGTTCCCGCACGAATACGAGTGAGGCGCCTACCTGTGATCACGCGGGTATCTCGTCTCCGCCTTGACTGAACGCCATACGAGAAGGAGGAATTCGGATATGAGTCTCGCGAAGCTGCGGTCCATGGGCTTCCCAGCGCTCGACATCGCCGAGGCTGAGAAGGTCGTTGGCGAAGGCCTCAGCGCAGCCCAGTGTGCCCACATCAAGGCGCTCAGCTACAGCTCCGCGGTGGTCTCCTGTGGCGGTCACCCGTCGGACTACACAGCCATCTACAACAGGGAGTGCAAGAAGTAGTAATGCCGGGCCCGTCCTCGTCCTGCGGACTGTGCAGGACGAGGACGGGCTACGACAGAAAGTTTGTGTTGTGAACTACCGGCGCTACCACACACACCAGAGCGGCAACACCGATTGCGGGCCGGCGTGCGTCCGCACCGTCCTGCGGCGCCACGGCCGCCTGGTTGACGTCACTGTTCTGCGTGACTCGGTCGGGCTGGGTCACCGGGGCTCGAGCCTGGCCGGCCTCCAACGGGTCCTCGCCGACTACGGCGTCGAATCCGAACTCCTGCGTCTGGATATCGACCAACTCGAACAGGCGGTCCAGGTGGCCGGCCCGTCGATCGTGGGCGTGGATGTGGACAGCCAGCCGCACTTCGTCGTCGTGCACGCCGCGCGGGGCGGCCGGTTTACGGTAAGTGACCCGTTGTTCTCCCGGCCCGCCATCATCGACGCGCACGATTTCGCGGACATGTTCTCGGGCCACACCCTGATCACCGGCCCGCCGGAGACGGGATTGTCACTGCGCGCGCGGATCGGCGAGCTGCGCTCACAGCGCATCCTTTGGCCGCTGGTCAAGGACCGCTGGTCGGCCCTCCTCGTCATCCTGCTGCTGACTGCCGCGGTCTCGCTGGTCGCGTTGCTGACCGGCGTCTTCCTCCAGGTCGCGGCCGACCGGGTCCTGCAGGAGCACTCCCCTGAGCCGGCTGATGTGATGGCAGCCGCCTTCGCCGCTGCCATCCTGGCAGCGGCGGGTGCGAATTACCTGCGGGGCAGGATGAGTGTCTCCCTGGGGCAGTCACTGCAACGCCAGCTCTCCGAGCGGTATATCCGCAAGCTGCTGCGCCTGCCGGTCTTCTTCCACAATGGTCGGCGCACTGGTGACTTGGTGAGCCGGATCGGCGATGTCCAGGAGATCCAGACGCTGGTGAACTCCGCGACCATCCAGTCCGCCATTGACGTGGGCGTCGTCGTGAGTGTGGGTGCCTTCCTCGCCTCCAGTAACCCACTGGTCTTCAGCATTCTGTGTGTGTCCGCTGCCGTGAACATCGGCTCGTCCTGGCTGCTGTTTCCTTCGATCAGGGCGGCCGCGGAGGAGACGCTGCAGCGCGATGCGACACTCAAGGCGGAGTTCTTCAGCGTCCTTCGCGGTTACGAGCAGGTGGTCTCCTTCGCGGCACGGGACTTCGCAGCGAACCGTGTTCTGCACCGCCTCGAGCGCAGAATCACGGCGGAGGCCCGTCTGGGCAGGCTCGGCAACACGAACACAGTGGTGAAAAACGCCAACCTGGGACTCACTACGGTCTTCGTGGCCTGGGCATGCCTCCATAAGGGCGCCGACGGGTCTCTCAGCTTCGGGCAGATCTTCTCCTCCGTCGCCCTGGCCGGACACTTCCTGGAATCGGTCAATTCCATCGCTGCACTGCAGATCAAGTACCAGCATCTCAGTGCTGCGGTCGGCCGGTACCGCGACGTGATGAACCAGAGGGAAGACCCCAGGCTGACCGAGCCGCACCCTGCGGATCGCCCTGCCGGCCGAGGCACTGACATAGAGGCGGACGGCCTGGCTGTCACCTACCCCGCCGCCGGGCATCCGGCCCTGGCCGACCTCAACCTGACGGTCAGCCAAGGGGAGAACGTACTCGTGACCGGCCCCAATGGCCGCGGGAAAAGCACGGCGTTGAAAGCCCTGGCGGGCTTCTTCCCCGACCATGGCGGAAGCATACGGATCGGCACGGCGCAGATGAAGGAACTGAGTGACGCAGCGGTCAGGGAACGCGTCCTGTACCTGGGCGAGTCTCCGCTGCTGCTCGCCGCCGATATCCGCGAGAACCTCACCTTCGGAGGTCTCGAAGACGACCATGAGATCGAGCGGGCATGCCGGCTGGCCTGCTTCGACGACATCATCGAAACACTTCCGGGCGGACTGGGCTGGAAGGTGCGTGAGGACGGCAGTGGACTGTCCCGGGGCCAGATCCAGCGCCTCGCGCTCGCCCGCGCGATTCTGCGAGACCCCGATGTGTACCTCTTTGACGAGGCGTTCAGCGGGATCGACCGCGACACGGTCCGCCGGATCTGGGCGAACCTCGCCAGCCTTCCGGCATCCAAGGTGGTCGTCTCACATACCGGTGCGGCGGACCTCACCTTCGACCGCATCGTCGAGCTGGGCCCTGACCGGACGCCGGAACCGATTCTCATGAAGGGTGCCTGACATGCTCCTCGGCGACCTGCTGAGCCAGGCCCACCGGGACGACGACACCGACAGCCCGTGGCGGGACGAGCTGCGGCTGTTCAACGCCGTGTCACGGCCTCTGGCCCGGATGCCGGCCCCCTCCAGCGTCTCCGCTCCAGGTGCCCGGTCATCAGCACTGCCCCAGCCGCGTATCACTGCTGTCATCCTCACCTGTGACGAGCAGGAACGGATCGGCGACTGCATCCGTGCCCTGGCACAAGACGCCGACGAGGTCATCGTCATCGACTCGGGCTCCAGCGACCAGACCCTGGACATCGTCAGGAACCAAGCGGTCCCCACCCAGGTGGTCCACGCCCCATGGCGCGACGACTTCGCCAGCCAACGGAACCTGGCATTCGACCACATCCATGACGGCTGGATCCTCATGGTCGACGCGGACGAGATCCTCGACGACTCCAGCGCCGGCACCATCCGGCGCAGCCTGGCACTGCTGGACCTCCTCCTGCCCGGGACCGAGCTCGCCGTCTGCCCGCAGATCCAGGACACACACGACGCCGGAGGCCTCTACACCGACCTTCCCCGCGCACTGCGGGCACAGACTGCCCTGCGCTACCGGGGCCGTATCCACGAGCGCCCCTACGATCCGCACGGCAACGCTCCCCACACGGTCCACAGCACGAGCCGCTTCCACCACGACGGCTACCGGCCAGAGGTGATCGAAGCCAAACACAAGCTCGAACGGCACGCCCGTATCCTGGAGCTCTGCCGTGCGCAGGAGCCGGAGAACCCTAAGTGGATCTTCTACCAGGTCCGGGCCGAACTGCGTGGCCCTACCAGCCCTGCCCGATCCCGGGACCTGTTCGACCACCTGGCCGCCTCGCTCACCCTCTGCCCCCAAGGCTCGCCCGACTACATAGCCGAGCGCCGCCAGGACACCTGGGCCCTGCTGTGCGAACTCGCACTCCGTTTCGCAGGAGCCGACGAGATCACGACCTATACCGCGCTCCTCCACGAGGCTCGCCGGGAGGCAGAAGCCACCTACTTCCGCACCGTCGTCACCATGAGCCGCATACTGCGCGTGCTGACCCAACTGGCCGACGACGTGGCAGCGGCAGCACAGCACACCTCTCGCTCCGGCGCACGGGACATCGGCCGCCTCCACGAACTCCACGGACTTCTCTCACTCGCATCGGGCCGCTACGAGAATGTCCCCACCGCTCTCCGGGCCGCTCTCGAACACGGTGCGGGCTCCACGCTCACCGACGAGACGACTGCGCTGCAACAGGCCCTGGCGACTCTGGGAAACCCTCGAGTCCCCCCTCCCGAGAACGAGGGCCCCCACAGGTGCACGTGCGCCGCCCTGGAGCAGCCGCGAGAATCGTGCTGACTCGACTCAGGAATCAAAAACAAAGGAGTGGTCATGTCTTTTGGACCTGGTCTTGCGGGAATGCCTATGAACGAATGGAAGATCCGAACAGCGGCAGGTAAAGAATACGTCTTCGACACCGAGGAGGAAGCCCGCGCTGCCCTGCCCGAGTACGGTGAGGGCAGCACACTGTGGAAACGGAAGGTCTACCGGGGGATCGCCAGCACCACGATGTCCCCGAAAGGCTGGATCCAGGTCGACTGAGGGTGGCCGAACCCGCGGCCCGTCGCGGCCGGGTCTTGCCAAGTGCGTCCTAGCATATGGAACCCACCGCCTTTCCCGAGCCACTGCGCCACTCGATCCAGCAGTACGTTGCCGAAACAGTCTCCGACGGCCAGGAGGCCCTGTACTACCTCGGTACCGGGGTGCACGGCTCAAAGCGGATGACGCTGTACCGCCTCACCGACGCCGCGGGCACCATGAACATGGCGGCCTTGCTGTTCGCCGCGTACTGCTAGGCGAGAGCATGTCCGACGACACGCTCCAGTCCTACCTGCAGACCAAGCAGCAGCGCAGCCGAGCCGACGGCCCCAGGCCCGAGGAACGAGCGGAGCTGGCGGGCCTGCTGGGAGATACCGCCCCTGAAACCGACGAGCCCGAGCTGGGATTCGGGTACGCGTGGGCCCAGGCACGCGCCGAGACCGCCTTCACCCCCGACGAGGACCCGCAGAGACTCTTCGCCGCGGCGTGCCTGCACGGGCTGCGCGCCAGACTCAGCGACGACATCGACTCCCTCGACACTTACCTCCCGCCCCACATCGCGACGCTGGCCCGCAAAGTCGCCGAAGCCCTGGAGAAGCCACCTCCGCCCCCGGCATAACGCGGGCTGGCGCTTCACCGAACCCGGCACCCCACCGCCGGATCCGGAAAGGCACCGCGGCAACCGACGCAGCTGCCCGCTGTCAGAACGCGTCGTCCGGCGGCGGAGGCAGGGTGCGCAGGACAGCCTCCGGCCGACAGATCGCGCACGTCGTGGCCACTTCCGGGCCCTGCGCCAGGAGCCGCAGGGCGTCCGCACCGGTGGCCAGGCTGCCGCCTTCGGACCCGGCGGCACAGTCCAGGCGGTGCACCAGGCGCCTCCCGTCCCGCGTCACATCGACGCGCCAGCGCATGCGTTGCTCCGGCGGCGGAGGATCCAAGACGGTGTAGTCCTGGCCCTCGATGGGCTGCACGATCGGGTGCGGAGCGCTGAGCTCGACGACGTGCGGCTGCTGGATCGGGCCGTGCGCGGTGTCCACCCGGCCGGGCAGCGTGAGCTGGTAGTCGTACCACCAGGCGCCCGACCGGTCGCGACGCCGACGGGTGACGACGGCCCGGATCGTCTGCCCGTCCGGCAGCGTCACCTCCACCAGGGGCCCGTCGCCCCAGTGCGCCGCCGTCTCGTCGTGCTCCTCCACATCTCTGACCCTAAAACGCCCGTCCTTCGGCCATGGCGCCTGCCCCGCACAGCCGGAGGGCGGCACGCATGACAGCACTGTCGGCAGGGCAGGATCGGCCCGCCTCGTTGCTGGGAGGACGAACGAGGTACGGCAAGCCCGGGCCGGCGGCGGCCAGACGCCGGTGACGACCCGGCCCGGGTACGCCAGCAGGAACCGGTCAGCAGCGGTGAAGCGCACGGCAGCGACACCCCGAACGGGCAGCGCAGGGCACATAGCACAGGCCGACGGCGGGCAGTGCGAAGGCGCCATCCGGCGCGGACAGCGAGCGCATCGTAGATTCGTACGTATGACCGATAGCCCCAGACGCCTGGATCCCGAGACGACGACCCGCGCATCAGCAGCAGTGATCTGGGTTGTGAGCAGCGCCAGGTCGGCTTTTGCGCGCGCTGCCAGGGCTATACGGTCAAATACGGATCTGGTGCCCAGCCGGTCTGTCCGGCCTGCCGCGCAAGCGGCCCACGCGTCAGTGGGTAGTCCCGGACAGCGCGACGAAGGCGCGAGGGCCGTCCTACGTGCGCGTAACCGCGGTGTCCACCGGCATGGTCCCGGTACGCCGACGCGCCCTCTTTGAGAACTCGGTCGAGCCCCGAGGGAGTGCTGGGGCCGTCTCAGAAGGGGACGTCGGGCTCGGCGGGCGGATCGTCCGCCAGGCCTGGTCCTGTATTTCGGTCCACTCCCAGACGCTCCGTCCCGAAAGGAGCAGCTTGTACCCGAGCTGATCCAGCACCCTGGCGCGGTCCTGGCGGGTCGGGATCCCTTCGTCGGTCGGCAGGCTGACCGACGGCCACCGGGCCGCGTCCACCCCGGGCAGCACGATGGAGACCTCCCACGATCCCCCGTCGTCGGCCAGCACCATCTGCGCGATTTCCCCCGTACTCATCATCTGCGCGGTAATGCCTGTACTCATCAGCCCCTCCCTCGCGCTCGCGGCGACGCCCGGCCACGGCCCACGCCGAGACACGTCGCCCGCCGGGCCGGCTCCCTCACTGTCCCTCTCCGGCCGGCAGGATCGCCACGGCAGACCAGGTCCCCCACACGGATGAATCCCGCCTCCTCCGTGCGCGGGCACGCCCGCCTGATTGGCCAGCGCAGGAGACTCGATGGCGGAACGGCGGCGCGGCCGGTTAGCCGTGGGGGGCGGTGCTTGTCGATGTCGCGCAGTAACCGTGCAGCCTCGACCTGTGTACGGATCAAAGCGTCGAACAGGGCTTCCGGGTCGCCGCCTGGTCCCGCGGCCTTGGCGAGCGCCCCGGCGATGAGGCTGACGAGGACGGTGACCAGGTCTGCCGACCCCACCGGGCCACGAGCTTGCAGCAGCTGACGCACGGCCTCGTCGATACGGTCAAAGGTCGCCTCGTCTTCGAGGGCGATACCGAGTTGCTCAGCGAGGAAGAGCCGGACGACCGCCACCGCGTCGCCCAGGGCGGTGTCCACCTTGTAGTCTGCGCGGGCCTTCTCCGCTTCCTCCAGGACGGCCGGCCTGGTGACCGGCCGCGGCCCCGGCCACAGCCCCTGCTGCTTCCACTGCTCGTACGGAAGCACCCCAGCGGCGTCGCGGCGGGCGCGGTGGTGGTCGGTCGGGTGGCCGTTGCCGGTGCGGCAGGCGCGCCCCACGCCTGCCTGGCAGCGTCCAGTCCATCGCGGTCGGCGATCAGCACTCCGAGCTCATGACGGCTGACGGCATCTGTCCCCGCGAGGTGGACGATGCCCGTGTGCTGGGAGTCAGCCAGCTCAAGAACGGCCCCGGAGAGGTCGGCGACATGAACCGGGCACCGGATGTCATCGGTGAAGAGCACCCCGTCGCGCCGCCCGGCGGCCAGATCGTGGACGAACACCTCGTGCACGGAGCCACCATCACCGACAATCAGCGTGGTGCGAGCGATGACGGCGTCCGGGGCGACCAGTCGGATCGCCGTTTCGGCAGCGGCCTTCGCGGCCCCGTACGGGGTGATCGGATCCGGCAGGGCGGATTCGTCATAGCGAACATCGGAGCCGGAGAAGACGGCGTCACTGGACATGTGCACGAGCCGTGATCCGCACTCGGTGGCGGCCATGGCCGGGCGGATCGCACCGTCCGCCGTGGCTGCCCAGTCGGCCTTGCGATAAGCCGCATTGATGACCATGTCCGGCTGCGTCTCTTCGAGCGCCCGTGTGATCTCCTCGCGGCGGCATAGATCCATGCGCAACCAGTGAACACCGAGCATGTCGCCGGCATGAGTGGCGAAGGTCGCCGTCACAGCATGCCCGGCTACCAGTGCCTGCTGAGCCAACTCACGGCCCAGGAAGCCGCTGCCACCGACGATCAGAACGTTCACGATCCACCACGATAGGTCGTCCCCGCACCGTCACGGCATACGGCTACCGCCCCAGCTCCGACGCTCAACGGGGCCAACTTGAGCATTTGGACCTGATCGAGGATTTCACTTGAGAAGAGCCGCACCCATTTCAGCACGCTGCGCCAGGACCCCGAGTTCCGGCAAATCACAGGGATCTGAGCGTCGTAGTCGACATCGGCGTGCCTACCTGGAGCAGCAAGGTGCAACCCTCCTCGGCCCGCGTTGAGTGCGGCCCCTCTGAAGGGAGGCGTTGAGCTGGTGTAACTCTTCCCTTCAGAAGAGCCGCACCCCTTCAGCTCTGTGCGGCAACGGACGCATCCGCTGCCGCACAGAGCTGAAGCACGAACCCGAGTCGACCCCGCCTGACCAGCAGCAACGGGTCTAGCGTTCCCAGATCGCAGGTGCCGCGTTGCGCGGGCTCAAGGCCGCACGTCTGTGACCAGCAGTGACGGAGTTTTCTACAGCTCCGCGCCAAGCCCTGGCTTGCCCAGGAGTGCCCCGCCGCCACGTGCCTTCCGGGCGCCACCAGTCGCGCAGGCGCCGCGCCCGGGAGTCATTCCGCTCAGGGGCGTGGCCTCGCCCCGACTCCGTCATGTATGTCTGAGCCAGGCCGCCGTCCTCACTGCCTTGTTCCGGTCCATGCCGCCTGAGCGCCCGACCATAGGCGGGGATCTGTAAGGCGCATTCTTGAAGTGGGCACGGCACGCTGACGGCTCGGGCTTTCGCATCCGGTGCAGCCCAGCCACCCTACCGAGGAGAGTGATCACAGCCCTCACACTCACCCGGTGCGTCAACGACGGGCGACAGGGGCGCCGGGGAGCGGCAAACCGCCGCATTGAAGCCGACGCCACCTGACCGCTCCGTCACGCGACTATGTCCGTCCTGATACCACTGCTGCATTCCCGCAGTGGCCGTGTCCCTGGATGAGCGGGTAACTGCTGTCCTTGTCACCAGGGCCCGGCTGGTAGTTGGCTTGCCCTGAAGCGGCCGGGGGATCGGTTTTCTGCGACGACGGCACCGGCGGTGCGGGCAGCGCGTCGTGGGCCAGGGTCGCCGTCTCGTGTGCGGATACGCCCCTGGGTGTTCATGGTGCGATCCGGGCCGAGCCCTGCCCACGCCGGAGGAAAGGAGCTGTGGCCACCAGCCCGATGAGGGCCGCGGCCGTCCAGTAAGCCGCGCCCATGTGGTGCGCGGCCATGGTGGTGAACAGGGAGCCGCCGGCGAACCCTCCGAGTGATTCGCCGATGGTGGCGCTGACCTGGCGGAAATTGAAGACCTCGACCATGGGCCGGCCGTCGCCGAGCTGAGCGTAGGCAGTGCTCACCATGGGCGAGAACACCATCTCGGCGGTAGCGAAGACGCCGACGGCCACAAAGGTGAGGGATACGGACTGTGTGGGGACGGCCAGGAGCAGGAACGAGAGGGCGAACGTCACGATGCCCAGGCGCAGGATGCGCCACGGCGGGCGTCCGTGGGCGAGTGCGCGGTTGGTCAGCCGAGTGACCAGTACCTGGCCGACGACGATGAGGACGGCATTGGCGGTGTAGAAGGCGCCGCGCAGGGTTGGCGAGTCGGTGATGTGCGTGACGTGGATGGCGAAGGCGGAGAAGAACTGGCCGTACATGATGCTGCCGGTCAGGGTCAGCAGAGAGATGGTGCGGACATGAGGGTCACGCACCATGGCGACGATCAGGCGGAGGCCCAGTGGTTTGCGCGTAGCGCCGTCGTCAGCGCGCAATTCCCGTGGGGTGAGGCAGAACGTCAGGATCGCCGTCAGGAGGAAGACTGCGGCAATGGCCGGGAGCAGGGCTTGTGGCCGGCGGCCCAGCAGGAGGTTGGCCGCGAGGGGGCCGACCGCGGCGGCAACATTGATGGCGACCTGAATGTAGGCGAAGGCTGCGTTGCGTGTCGCGGACGCTGCTTGGGAGACGGCGATCAGCACGCGGGCGCTGATGTTGTTCACACTGATGCCGAGTCCGGCGAGCGCCAGGCAGGCGAGGATGCCTGCGGGGTGGGGCGTGGCGCGTAGGGTGAGGAATCCGGTGCTTGCGAGCAGCAGACCGCCGACCATGGTGGTACGTACGGGGAGCTTTTGCAGGAGGTTGCCGCAGATCAGCGATCCTCCTTTGTACGCGAGGGTGAAGGCGAACAGCGCGGCACCGGTCAGTAGCGCTCCGGCTGCGCGGGTTTGGTGCTGTACGACGGATGGCAGGACCGGGACCAGGCTGTAGAAGCCGAGGCCGGAGAGGAAGAAGTCGAGGATGACCGGTGCGTTGTGGCCGCGTGCCGGCGAGGGGATGGGAGTGGCGGTGGATGTGCTTGCGGGCATGCGGGTCAGTGCTCGGTGTGGGTCTGGTGGTGGCCGGTGGTCGCGGCGTCCACGAGCCCGGCGAAGGACGCGTCCAGGAATATCCGCGCAATGTCGATGTCCGCCCGTATGTCGTCGCTGACTGCGGCCACGAGTTCGGCCGCCAGGAGGGAGTTGCCGCCGTCGGCGAAGAAGTCCGACGAGGGGCTGACCGAGGCGGCGGGGATTTCGAGGACGGTGGCCCAGTGGTGGCGGACCGAATCTTCGATGCGGGTCCGGTTCGGCAGGCTGGTCATGTCGCTTTCCTTAAGGGCGTCTGGGCTGTCTCGGTGTTTGAGGGCGTCAGGCTTGCTGGAGCAGGTGGGTCCGGTCGACCTTCCCGTTGGGCGTCAGCGGGAAGGAGTCCAGGTGGGTGAGGCGACGCGGGATCATGTAGGCGGGCAGAGTCGCGCCGAGTCCGCTCCGCAGGGTGCGCGCGTCGGTCGCCGTCCCGGTGTAGAAGGCGGACAGTTCCAGATGACCTGATCTTCCGGGCGCGGCCACGACGACGGCGTCCTGCACGTACGGGAGGAGCCTGAGTGCGCCCTCGACTTCCGGGAGTTCGATGCGGAACCCGCGGATCTTCACCTGGGAATCGAGTCGCCCGAGGTGGAGGAGGCCGCCGTCATTGGTGACGGCGACGCGGTCGCCGGTCCGGTACCACGCGTCGGCTGTGGGCGCGGTACCTTCGGCAAGCGGAAGGTAGACGTCACCCCGGCGGTCGTAGTACCTGCCGGTGTTGTGCTGCGGGTCCAGGTAGCCGGTGAACCGTTGTGGTCCGCGGACGCACAGCTCGCCCTGGAGTGCGGCGTGACCGTCCATGACGACAGCCCATTCCATGTGGGGGTAGATACGGCCGATGGGCACGGTGCCGTTGTCGGTCTCGGGCCACTGCCGGGTGTCGGCCGGCAGGCAGTAACGGCTGACCACGATGGTGAGTTCGGTGGGGCCGTAGAGGTTCTCCATCCGGCTGTGCGCAGCGGCGGCCTTCCAGGCTTTGGCGCGGTCCACGGTCAACTGCTCGCCGGCGAACATGCTGATCTTCAGCGACGGCATGGTGTCCGCTTCCAGTTCGCCGAGGGTGGCGGCTGCGGCAATGGTGGAGGGGACGGAGAACCAGTGGGTGATCTGTTCCCGTCGGACCCACGCCGCCGGGTGCAGCAGGTCGGCGGGGGCAGGGGCGACGAGGGTGGCGCCGGCGCCCCAGGCGACGAAGATGTCGAACACCGAGGGGTCGAAGGCGAAGTCGAAGGTTTGGGTGACACGGTCGCCCGGCGCCACCTCGTAGGTACGGATGTTGTGTTCGACGCAGGTGAGAGCGTTGGTGTGGGTGATGGGTACGCCCTTGGGGCGGCCTGTGGTGCCCGAGGTGAAGATGATGTACGCGACCGGGTTGGTGCCGTCAGGAGCGGGCGGCGGCGTTGCGCATGCACGGGTGGTGTTCAGCTCGGCGATTGGGACCACCTCGGGGGCGCCCGGGATCTCGTCGAGGCCGGTCAGTACGGAGACATCCGCTTGGTCGGTGAGCACAAGCGGCAGCTGGGCCGCTTCACAGATGGCGGCAACGCGGGCTGCGGGTGCCGTGGTACTGATCGGCACCACGCTGGCCCCAAGTTGCAGAATGGCGAGGTAGGAGACGTAGGTGGCAGTGTTCTTGTGGCCCATCAGGCCGATGCGTCGGGGGACGGTGCCGATCCGTGCGGCGATGGCCCGGGCAGTGGTGGTGGATTGCTCGATCAGCTGGGCGTACGTGAGCGGGGCCTCGCCGGCTACGGCCAGTGCCGTGGCACCCGGGTGGCGCCGCGCCGTACGCGTGACCAGGTCGTGGAGGGTTCGGCTCATGGGGTCACCGCCGTCTGCCGGTCGGGGCGCGGCGTGGTGGGCAGGATGAGTTCGAGTCGGGTGAGGAAGCGCCGGGCCAGGTCTCGGACCCATTCGGTCGCGAGCACGCTCGGGCAGTAGGTGGCTCGGAGGGTCAGGCTGTGGTCGTTGCGTTCGATGAGGACGCTGAGCAGGTCCAGGACGGTGCCGGCAGTGGTGGCATGAGGTGCGACGCTCACGTCGGGTAGCGGCAGGAGGTTGCTCACCCCGTCGATGAGCTGGAAGGCCACGGCCGTATCGGGGTTGGGAATGAACTGCCGCTCCAGCACGGCCGCTTCGTTGACGGCGTCCAGCGAGACACGTGCATGGGCGAACGCGGTCATGGCGGCCCGGTGCGTGGACGCGAGGTGGTCTTGGGGGCGGGAGGCCGGTGCGGCGGGCAGGCGCATCACGAGGTTGTTGGAGAAGCGTCCGATGCCTTCGCGCAGCGGCGCGGACAGACGGTTGGCGTATCCGCACTCGATGAGGTGCTCGTCGGCGCCGGTCAGGTCGGCCAGTGCCCCGCTGAACGCGGACAGCAGGACGACGTAGGGGGTCGTACGCCGTTTCGCCGCCGCTCCTGCCAGCTGGTCAGCCAGATGCTGCGGCACGGGCGTGGCGTAGGTCAGGGCGTGCCGGTCCGCCGATGGCTGGACGGGCAGTGGGGTCTTGGTGGGCGCGTCGGCAAGATAGCGGCCCCAGTGGTCGACGTTGCCGGAGAAGTCTCCTGCGTGCCATTTCCGGTGCCACCAGTGCGCGTAGTCGGGGAACTGCACCGTTAGTTCGGGCAGCCGGGCGGGGCGTGCCTCGGCCTCGGCGGCGTACAGCGCGGCCAGGTCGCGCAGGGCGACGCGGAGGCTGGTCTGGTCGGAGATGATGTGGTGCAGCACCACGCACAGCTGGCGCCGCGACGTACTGGAGCGCAGCAGAGCGAAGCGGGCGGGCGGGGCTGTGCTCAGGTCGAAGGACCGATCGGCGACACCGGCCAGCCACTCGCGGTCCGTATCTGTCGGGTCAACCTCGACGGTCAGGGCCGGGAGACCCGAGCTGTTTGCTGGTCGGATGTGCTGCCACACCTCGCCCTGGTGCATGCGGAAGACGGTGCGCAGCGCGTCATGGCGCGCCACCAGCTGGTCGACGGCGCGGGCCAACGCCGGCTCGTCCAGAGCGCCGTGCAGGGTGAAGGCGGCCGAGAGGTTCATGAACGCGTTGTCCGGGCGGGCGTGATGGGCACGCCAGTCGCGTCGCTGTGCCGGAGTGGTGGGTGCGCGATGAGGATCGGTGCGCGGCGTGATGTAGCTCATGGGCAGGCTCTCTGTCGGGCGATCGGGGTGCCGGCGTCACCGGCGGGCGACGGCCCGCCGGGGACGCCGAATGCTTCAGGAAAGGACGGACCGGAAGGTCTGCGTCTTCTCCGACAGCGCGACGCCCTTGGCGAAGAACTCGTCGCGCATGACCTGGCACTGGCGCACGTGCCGGTCCCCGCTGTATCCGGTGCGGGCGTGCAGGACGCGCAGGTTGTCGAAGAGGAGAGCGTCGCCGGCCTGCATCGCGTACTCGATGCGCTGCGCGGGCTCGTAGGCGATGCGGAATGCGGTGCGCAACGCCGCGTAGGTCTGCTCCATGAGGTCCTCGTCCACGCGGATCGCGGTCATGGTGCGTTCGTTGAGCCGCACTTCGATGACTTCGTCCTTGTGGTCCAGCACGATGGCCGGCAGGTCGGAGGTGATGACCTGGTCCTCGATGCGACGCTGGTGCTGCACCGGAACGCGCGTCAGCAGGTTGTACGCCCCCGGGTGCTGCTCCCGCAGGATCCGGGCGACGTTGTGCGCGTCGACGAGCTGCGAGACGCCGCCGCCGTCCGGGCTTGGCTTGAGGCAGTGGAAGATGTTGATGCCGGTGGGCACGCGGCGGTACGCCTCGTCGGTGTGCGGCAGGATCGGGCCGGCCAGGTCGGCGAGGATCTGCGGCTCGGGACGGGTGATCAGGTCGAAGAACTTGCCGTAGTGGGTCTCGCGGAGGTAGCCGATCTCGTGGGCCAGCTTCTCGATGCCGTCGTGGTCGGTGCCCAGGCCGCGCAGGAGGACGAAGCCGAGTTCGGCGACGCCGGCGTGCAGCTTGCGGCGCTCGGTGTCGTCGGTCAGTACCCGCTGCCACTCGACGGACGGCCATCCGGGCAGTGTGCTGTCCCACAGCGTCTTGACCGGCTCGTGGCTGTCCCGCAGCTTGGCGGGGCTGTAGGCGTTCTGCCGCAGCCACGACGCCTCGTACTCGGAGGAGTGCTGGTCACCGGCCCAGGTGATGGTGAGGCGGTCGGGGTGCGCAACGGCAGTGGCCGGCGCGATGTCATCGGGAATGTCCAGGAGCCGCTGTAGCCTGCTGCCGGTCGCGTGCGGACCGCACGCGGTGCAGGCGCAGTTGTCGCGCAGCCACAGGCTGTGCAGGGTGCTGTGGTGCCCGTCGCTCCACTCGACGCGGACGGCTGCCCTGTCGAAGGTCGCGCTGACGATGGTGGCGGTGTTCATGGTGGTGTCCTTGGCGTGCGTTACGGGGTGGCCGTGAGGGTGCGGGGCGACAGGTGGGGCGCAAAGACGCGGTTGCTGAGGCGCCCGACGCCCTCTACTTCGACCTCGATCAGGTCGTCGGCCCTCAGGAAGATCTGAGGGGAGAGTTCTCCGAGGTCCGAGGGGGTTCCGGTGAGAATGACATCGCCGACTTCCAGTGGAGTGAGCATGGACAGGCGGCTGATGATGTCCGCGACGCGGAACGTCATGTCGCCGGTGTTGCCGTCTTGGATGACCCGTCCGTTGAGGAACGTACGGATACGGAGGTCATCGACGTCGTCGATCTCGTCGCGGGTCACCAGGGCCGGTCCCAGCGGAGCGAAGGTGGCGAGCATCTTGCCGCTGGTCCACTGCGTGGTTTGGAACTCGAGGTCACGGGCGCTGATGTCGTTCGCGCAGCAGTATCCGGCCACATGGGCCAGGGCCTGGGAGAGCGGAACCTGGTGTGCCCGCGCACCGATCACCAGCGCCAACTCCCCTTCCGGGACGGGTTGATCGGTGTTCGGCGGAACTTCAACGGACTGAAGGTGCCCACGAAGAGCCGATGCGGTCTTGTGGAACACCGTGGGGTGCTCCGGAGTCGGCTCGCCCATCTGGGCCAGGAAGGACCGGTAGTTCATGCCGACGCCGATGACCTTTGTCGGACGTAGCACAGGAGGCTCGAACCGGATCTCCCGTACCGGAAGGCTCCGCTCGGCCAACAGCCTTCGGAGCCCATCGACGTCGCCGAGCACGCCTTCCCACGCTGCGCGCACCGCCTCGAGGGCGTGGGCGAGCAGCACGTCCTCCACGGACCGGAAGGCTCGCTCGGGCCGCCGGTAGGAAGCGGGCAGGGGCAGCGCGTTGAGGTTGACGACGCGGTCGTCGTGGAGAACGCCGGCGAGGGTGAGGGTGGGATCCCAGCAGTCTTTGGGACGGTAGGTGACTAAGCGCATGTGATGCTCCGGACGGTCAGACAACCGCAGGGTTGGAGGCGGTATCGGTGGATGGAATCGGCGCGAGAGCCCTGAGGATCTCCTCACGGTGGCGCAGCGTCGACGACCGCTGCTTGCAGTGGGCGAGGACGGCCTCGACGTTGTTGTCGCAGGCGTCGATGTCCAGACTCCGGAGAATGGCCTCCACGGAGCGACGGCTGCTGTTGGGCCCCATCAACAGCGTCTGTTCGCGCCCCAGCGCCGTCGCGGGTACGGCGGAGTAGATGAGGTCTTCGAAGTCGCGCCCCAGAGCCCGCGCCTTCACCACGGCGCTGGCATGCGTACCGGTGGCTGTGCTGAAGGCGTCGGATCCGACGACGGGCTGGTGGGCGGGCACCCCGATCTGCAGGGCATCGGCCAGCAGCGTGCACATAGCCGGCAGTTGGCCTAGTGCGACATCGGGGTGGCCGGCCTCGGCGAGCAGGGGAAGGAACTGCTCCAGGGCGAGGTTCCCGGTCCGCTCCCCGAGCCCCAGGAACGTACCGCTGACGACCCGGGCACCTGCGTACGCTGCGGCCAGCGAGTTGGCCAGTGCCAGCCCTCGGTCGTTGTGTCCGTGCCAGGCGATCTCGGCATCGCTGCCGGCGTGGGAGAGCACCTGGCGGGCGAACTCCGTGTGCCGGGCCGCGCCATCGGGCAGACACTGCCCAGCCGTGTCGTTCAGCACCACGCATCCGGCGCCTACGTCCACGGCGGCCTTGAGGCAGTCGGCGAGGACGTTTCCCGGCGTACGCGAGGAGTCCTCGAAGGCCACCCGGAAATCCAGGCCCTCGCGCGCGGCCTGGCGTGCGACCTGTTGCAGCCGCTCCAGCATCGCCGGCAGCGACCAGCCTTCGACATGGGCACGAAGGGGGCTGGTGCTCAGGTACAGATCGGCGAGAACCCGCGCCCCCGACCGCTGCTGGATCTCCAGCAGCCGAAGGAGATCGGACGGAACGGCCCGCGCCATCAGCACGGGCTGCAGCGCCAGCTCACGGTCGGCGATGTGCTGGACCAGGGCCGCGCACTGCTCGTACTCGGACTCGGATGCCGCGGGAAATCCCAGGAACGACACGTGCACGCCGACAGCGGCACTCAGCTCCAGCATGCGCATGCGCTGCCGGAGCGCGGGCCTGGTCACCCGCACATTCTGGAGAGACTCCCGCACGTCGTCCTCGACACGCACTTCGCGCAGGCACGGACTTTCCTGCGGGTTCCACGAATGCAGGAGCCGGGCGGCGTTCGGCGTCATCGCGCGACCGCTTTGGTCAGGCGACGGCAGGTCTCGCCGAGCTGCGCGGCAGCCTTGACGAACATCTCCGGGTCCCGCATGAGAGCCACCCGGATGTAGGAGTCACCCACGCTCTTGTCGGTCCAGTAGAACTCATTGCCCGGAAGGACATGGATCCCGTCGCGGCCCAGCTCTTCGACGACCTCCCTGGCCGTGACGTCCGCATCGATCCGCAGCCAGCTCACGCTCATGTGCTCGCGCTCCACAGGCGTGAGGAACGTGCCGACGAGTTCGCTGTGCAGGACCCTCCGGTTCTGCGCGGCCACTCCCCTGATGTGACCGCGGCAGTCCTGGACGGACGTACGGAGGAAGTCCGTCACCAAGTCGATGGCGAATGGCGAGACATGCAGCAGGAAGTCGGAGTTGATGTGCGATATGTCGGCCACGAGGCCCTCGGACACGGACAGGAAGGGCCCCTTGAGTTCCAGGGTGGGCCAGGTCTTGCCGGTGTCCTCGATAACGATGCAGTCGATATCGGCATCAGCGAGGATTTTGTACTGGTCGTACACCTGGTCATCCGGCATATAGAACCGGAAGCACGAGTCCAAAACGAGCGTCTTGCCGGTCCGCGCGCAGAACTGGACGATCCGCTCGAAGTTGGCGCGCTGAGCCGTCGCGCCCGTCGGGTTGTTGGGGCTGACGAGGAACAACACGTCGGTGGTGACCTGCTCCAGGAAGGCGAGCAGCTCATCCCCGTCCGCCTCGAGGAGATCGTCCGGGAACGGCTCCAGCGGCACCTGATGGCGCATCAGGATGTCCTTGAGGTTGTCGAAGCACGGCTCGATCAGCGTCACCGACAAGCCCCGCAAGCGCAGGTAGTTGGCAATGATCTCGATGCCGGCGGAAGCGGTGAAGCAGGGAAAACGGGAGAAGTGACCCGTGTCGAGCGTCTGCCCGGCCAGCTCGTAGAAGGTCTCGAAGTACTCGGCCTCGATGGTGTCCTGCTGACGCCGGTCGACCTGCCGGAACTTCTGGGGAGTCGAGTCGACGACGGCCTGCTCCTGCGGGCTCCAGCCACGGTACGCGTGACCGTCAGCCAGGTTGTATTCATAAGAAAGCACAGAGACCTGACGCTCCGTCAGATTACGGGTCACTATTCCTCCTACTGAGCGTGTCGTTTGCTATTTGGACGCGGCCCGACCACAGGCGGGCTCGTAGGCCAGAGAAATCCGGAAAGATTCGTTCACCGTTGAACGGAATTGCCCCTGGATATCACCGGGGCTGCGCGGCGGCACGGCAACGCGGACCACCGAAGGCCCGTCGCCGTGGGTGCCCGATCATCGAGCGCAGTGCGACGGTATGCAGTGACCTACCGGAGATCAACCCCACCCCGGAAGCTGCAACTTTCGTAGGAACACACAGCAGGCGCCGACGCGCTGGTTGCTACGTCCGGGATTGCGCCCTGTGATCATGATGGCAACGTTACGGGTGAATTCGCATTGCGAATACCCATCTAAATCCACGACCGAGAAGCAAGACCTGGTCATCTACGCGCGTCCAGCACGACCAGCCGCTGGCAAGTTCTAAGAATTTTTCATCTCAGCTCATCCACGCCGAAAGAGATCCAATGTGCCGAGTCGCCAAAGTGTGCCCGGATATGTTTACAGCCCCGAAGGTGGCCACTGACCTTCGTGCCCGACCTGACCGGCCCCTGTCGCAGAGATGACCAGGAATGATGTCACCAGGCGCCAGGGCCCTGCTCGCTGTGAACCAGGCAGCCCTCGAACCCAGGAACCCTCGCCGGCGCTTGCCCGGCGAGGGTTCCTCGCCTTCCATCCATGGCCCTATGACGGGGGTGCTGAAGCAGCGAGCACCGGGCCACTGTCAGTGGTGGGTGAGAAGCTGTGCCATATCCCCTGACCAGTGACTGCTTGTGACAGGAGGCGGGTTCGTTCACCAGTGGGTCGCGGTGGGTGGGTGTTCGAGCGGGGATGGCATGGTTCGGCTGCGAAGGGGAGAACTTTCGGTCGGCTGCGGTGACCATGGGGACAGCGGCGGAGTCTGGCGAGTACGTGCGGGCCGGAGCTTCCCCGGCCGGTGAGGTACCGCCCCTTCGGCCCGTCCGGGGGTGAGGGCCGTGGCCGAGTCAGTGGGCAGTGTGCTGCGCGACCGCTTCGAGGAACTGGTGGTCCAGTCGCTCAAGCTGGTCCAGGTGATGACGAGCTGCCAGTTCGCGGTGGGCGACATGGCTCTGGAGATCGAGCCCCTGCGCCGCCACGGCGGACATCTGCCCGTCGAGGGCGAGGACATCCAGAGCGTGGAAGCCTCCTTACGGATCTTCGCCGAGTCCATCGGCCTGTCGTTCCACACCGTTCGTACCTACCGCTGAGTGGCTGCCCGCTGGCCTGCCGAGCAGCGCCAGGAGGGGGTGTCGTTCGAGGTGCACCGCATCCTGGCCGGCGCCGAGGACGCGTTCGAGCTGATCCGGCAGCCGCCGCTGAACGAGCGCACGGGCCGGCACCAGTGGAACGGGGATGCGGCCAAGCGGGCGGTGGGCTGGAAGACCGACATCCCCGTCACCGCGCAGGAGAAGGTGGCGGCCATCCGCGATCTCGCCCAGGAGGAGACGGTCGCGGCCCAGGCCGCCTGTGACCTGCTGCGGCGCCCGGACGTGGCCTTCAAGGCGATGCGCGACCGCGAAGCCAGGGCCATGGTCAACCAGGCCCAGTTCGACCAGGCCGAAGCCGACGAGGAAGACTTTGAGGACGACTTCACCGACGAGGACGATGAGCCGTTCGAGGACCCGGCCACGATCGTGCGCGGATTCCACCGGTCGATGGAATTCACCGACCTGATCGGCGTCTGCCAGGGCTTCATCGCCGGAGCCAGCCGGCTGGTCCCGAAGCTGCGCGGACGCGAATTCTCCGAGTCCCAGCTGAAGACGGTCGAACGCCACCTGGAAAAGATCCGGGCGACCGCCGACTGGATCGAGACGGCAGTGTCCACCGGAAAGGTAGACCTGGACGAGGCTCTCGCCCAGCTGCTGCGGGACAAGTAGCCATGAAGCGGCGGGCGGGTCTGCCCGCCCACGTGCACGGTGAGGCGGTCCGCAAGGCCCTGGAAGAGGCCAGACCCGCGGGAGCGACGCTCAAACAGCTGATGGCCTCGACCAAACGCGCCGGGCCCAGGTCTGGGCCGGTATCCGCTACCTGCGCAAGTTCGCCGTCCAGGACGGTCTCCCGCCGGTGACCTACAACCGGACAGACGGCTTCCAGCTCTCCGAGGACCCCGCGGTCTGGATGCGCTACGAGCGGGCGGTCTTCAAGGCCGAGCTGCACCGGATCGCCAACTTCATCGAGGCGGCCATCGCCCCGCACGCGGAGCGCTTGCCCAAGGACGAATGGGCCCGCCTGGCCCTGGAGCAGGTCGGCGGAGTCAAGGCCGCCCTGGAAATCCTCTCCCGCATGGAACTCTGAGATGACCTGTACGGATGACAGCGAAAGACCGGCGGTGCGCGAGCGGCACTACCCCAGCGACACCACGGACGCCGAATGGGCCGTCCTCGAACCGCTGCTGCCCGTCCCGGCCTGCCGGCTGCCCACCGGCGGCCGCCCGGAGAAGCACCCGCGCCGCAACATCGTCGACGCCATCCGCTACGTCAACGACAACGGCATCAAATGGCGCTCGGTCCCCGTCGACTTCGGTGTCCCCTGGCGCACCGTCTTCGGGTTCTTCCAGCGGTGGCGGGCCAGCGGGGCCTTGGCCCGCATCCACGCCGAGCTGCACGAGCAGGTCCGCGTCCATGACGGCATCAACCCCCGCACCCTGGCGGTGATCCTGGACTCCCAGTCCGTCAAAGGGGCCGAGACGGTGGGCCAGGACACCCGCGGGTTCGACGGCGGAAAGCTGATCAACGGCCGCAAGCGTCACCTGATCGTGGACATGCGCGGGATGCCACTGTCCGTCATGGTCACCAAAGCCGCGCCGCACGACAGCGTCCCCGCCCGCGACCTGCTCTTCCGCCTGCGTCTGGCCCATCCCGAAGTCGTCGTCGCCTGGGGCGACTCCGCCTACAAAGGCCCCCTCGCCGACTGGGCCCACTCCTTCCTGGGCCTCACCCTCAAGACGGTGCCCCGCCGAAAAGACCAGGACGGCTTCGCCGTCCTGGCAAAGCGGTGGCGGGTGGAGCGGGCGATCTCGTGGGTCATGCGAGCACGCAGAAACGTGCGGAACTACGAGCGGCTCATCTCCCACAGCGAGGCCCACCTCACCTGGACTTTCATCACCCTCATGGTCCGCCGCCTCACCCGGCCCCCGCAGCCGCCCCGTACCTCACCGCACCCCGTCGAGCCGGTGAAAGCAGCCGGCAAGCCCAAGCCCATACGCATCCGGATGCAGCCGCACACCGTCCGTCTCGCTCCCGCCGCCCTGAGCTAGGCAATCCGGCCTTCCGGGCATCCAGCCGGGCTAGGCATTCACTACGACAACTTCGTAGACCTTGGCGGTCGGCGGGTGGTGGGGGTGCAGCTTGCCGTTGACCACGGCAAGGGTGTGACCGAAGCGGGCCGCTGCCGTTGGGACACGGAACAGTCCACTAGTGATCGTTTTTTTGGTGACGCCGTGGGAGAAGGTGTCGTTCAGCGTGATGCGCTGGATCTGGTTGCGGTAGTTCTGCACCGCCCACACGGTGTGTCCGTGCAGGACGATGCCGTCGACCATGGGCACGCTCACCCCTGCCACGGCCTTGCTGTCTCCGCTGGTCGCATCGACGGTATACAGGGCCCCCTTGTGGGAGTGCGATACGACCAGGGTGTGTCCGCCGGGTGCCGCCTGGATACCGTTGAGGTTGTACTTGCCGGTGATGGCAGCGGCCGGTCCACGGACCGTGAGAGCACGGAAGCGGCGACCGGGGGCACCACGGCGGTCGGTCGGCACGAAGTACAGGCGGGCCCGGAATGAATCGGTGAACCATGCGCCATCGCGGGTCAGGACGACATCGTTGATGAAGGAAGCGTTCGCGGGGCCAAACCGGTAGACGGCCACCGTGGTCCTGCGACGGAGATCGTAGACGTACGCCTGGCCGGTGGAACCTCCGGCGACGAAGAGCAGCGGGAAGCGGTTGCTGGTCTTCAGGCCCAGGGCCTGGCGGCCTGACGGCACGTCGATGAACCGCTCCGCGGTGCCTGTCCGGACGTCGCCGCGGTAGATGTCACCGGCGAGGTAGTCCCCTGCGTAGAAAGTGGTGCCGCGGCCGGCGGTGATGCCTTCGGCCGAGGTGGCCCCCGGCAGCACGATCACTCCCGCCGACCTGCTGCCGAGAAAGGCATCGGATGGTGGCACTGCTGTGGCAGCCGTGGCCACGAGCAGCAGCAAGGCGACGGTCCCCAGCCGGCCCAGGCAGCGATACACCGCGGCCATACGGCCGTCCGCCGCGAGATAGGAGAACAACCGGGAGGTCCGCACACACGAGCCCTACCCTCGATAGCCCGCTGACGATCGCAGTCCTACACCTTCGTCCCGCGGCCGAACGGATGACGGCTGGGGCGGACACCGCCATTCGCGGCACGGGGCACGGATCACGCCACGTCGGCATCAGCCGTCAGTACTGACGGCATCAAGGAAGGTCATTTCCAGAGGACACGGTTAGTCACTGATCAGGGGATATGGCACAGCTTCTCACTCCCGCGCGAGTCCGGCGCGGGTTCAGGAACCTCCGCGCGAAATCGGGCTCTCCAGCCAGGGCACCAAAACCCACCCGCCCCGGGCCAGGACGGCCGCCCGGGTCGAAGAACCGGTGTCCGGCGCCTCGTCATGACGTGGGACGAGTGCTCGCCACGGGCGAACCCTTCAGCCGCCCCACGCATCACAAGACAGGAACAAAACCTCGCCGCACTGCATAACGCCGCAGCTCAGCACCCGCCCAAACCACCGGGCAAGATGAGCGCATGGTCAACGACGAGAACGCAGGCTTTGCGCTGCCGCGGGGAGCGACAGGCTTCTTCCGCCCGAAGGACGGCCCGCTTCCAGAGGCCGACCTTCGAGCCCTTCGCACCGCGCTGTACGCAGCCGCCCGCGCCGTCGGAGGCAAGGTGGGTGAGGTGGAGGAACAGACATACCCTCGCACCTTCCACACAGCGTCGGTCGTCGACGGCACAGGCGAGCGCATCATCCTCTCTCACGCCTACCATCCCTGGATCGCATTCGCCCAGGAACGCCGTGACTGGTACACCGAGCAGTTCCTCACCCCGCCACCGTGGGCCACCAGCTTCACCCATGCGGGGTTTACGGTGCTCACGCATGAGCAGCTCACCATGCCCCTCTCCAACGTCGACACCTCGGTGCTAACCCAGGGTGAGTGGCGCGAAGTTCGCTTCTATGGCATCACCACATTGGGCGGAGTGCTCTTCAACGCTTGGGACTGATGAGCGACGGCCGTTAAAAACAAGCTTAGGTTTTTCCGTGCACGGCCCGAATCGCGCGAGCCGTCCCCGTACCGAACTCGTCGGCCGCAGGAGCGGGAGGGGCTGGGGAGCCGCACGGCGAGACTGGTTATGAGGTGGCGCGCGCGATCGTGGGCACCGTCCTCGCCCGGTACCGCCGTCAGATGCTGCTCGCACGCCGTGCTGGCGGCCAGCGGCGCCTGGAGGAGCTGAAGGCCGAGCGGCAGCAGTGCGTGGACGACCAGCAGCGGCTGGAGGAGGCCGGGCCCGCGGGGATCAGGCGCATCGCCTCCGTGTACACCGCGCGTCTGACGGAGCTGGAAGCCACCGGGACGCAACCCGGGGCGTAGTCGTGGCTGTTACGGGCGTGCTCCGGACAGGGCGGCGCCGGGCGGCAGGCCGGGCAGCGAGCGCCCGGGGTCAGTCCCCGGTGTTTCCTGTCCAGACAGAGGCGGGGAATTCCCCGAGAATGGCGGTCATGGCCTCTGCCAGGCCGACAATCTTCTCGTACGGGCGCCGTTCGCTGATCCAGCCGATCATGTGGTGGCCGTGCAGACGCCAGCCCGCCTTTGCTTCGGCCGTCCTCCGGATGACGTTCTCGGTGATGACCAGTTCGGCGAAGGCCGGGTCGACGGAGCATTTGCTCATGCGGGGCCTGCGGCCGGGCGGCAGGTGAACCGGCGTTCCTGCTTGAGGGGGGAGGGGGGCCGAACGCAGCCCGTAGACGAGTGTTCCAACGGACACGGAGGTGTCAGGGAGCGCTGTGGGCAGCGTCAGCACGGCCACCGAGTACATGTTGACGTCGGTCCCGTACCGTCCGCCTCTGCGCACTGAGGCCAGATGGAAGAGCGTCGCGGGGTATCCCCGCACCTGCCCTTCCAGAACATGCCGGGCGAGATTGCTGCGGTCACCGAAGGGGTGGCCCGGGACGCCGAACTGGTTTACCCATTTAGCAGGCGCATTCTTTTGGTAATGATGCCATGCGGGATCCTCGCGGTAGGTTCGGATGCTTTTTTTGACGCGCCACATGTTTACGTTCCACCTTCAGCCGTTGTATGCGCCGTCGGGGTCGGTCAACGCGGAATCCCGTGCGTCGAACGGGCTTTTTTGGTGGTTGGCGGTCGCGTCGGTCTCGTTGGCGTTGGCGTCTCCGTAGACCACGCCGTTGGCCGCGGCCTGCCGCCCCGGGCCGAAGTCCGGGTTGGTGTCGGGGTTGCGGTGCCGTCCCCCTCCGCCGTGTTCGTAGCGGCTGGTGCCGCCGTGGACGGCAGCGCCGCCCGCCGCCCCGCCCGCACCGCTGGTGATCAGATCGGGGATGAGATTGTCGCTCGTCTTGCTTCCCTGGTGGATGTCGACGCCGTCGGCGGCCATCTGGCCGCCCGCGCTGGTGGCCGCCCCCGTGGCCGTCCTCCCCCAGAACCCGTCGCCCTGGAGAACCCTGCCGAGCTCGCCGGGCGTCTTCTTGCCGATCACTTTGCTTCCTGCCCCGAGCGCGGTGCCGACGCCGCCGGCCACGGCGGCGTCCTGGAAGTCCTGGCCCCAGGTGATCTCCTGGCCGGTGAACGCCTGGCCCAGCACGTTCCCGGTGAAGTTGCCCGCGACGTTCGTGCCGAACTCCACACCGAGTTTCATGAGCTTGCTGCCTTTCATGAGGTTACGGATGGTCTCCAGCGCCGATTCGACCTCCTTCAGCAGCTGGGCAAGACGTGCGACGGCGGTACCGGCCTCGGCAACTTCCGCCGCCGCTGCGCCGGCCGCCACCGCGTCGGAGAAGCCCGCAGTGATGACGGTCAGGCCCAGGCCCACGGCGGCGGTCACCGCCAGTTCCTCCAGGACATGCTGAACGCGGGTGTTGGTGTCCTCGATGTGGCCGGCCGCCTGCTCCAGCTCCTTGGCCACCCGTTCGAAGCGGGGCAGCGCCTGGTCGATCTGCTGCTTGGTGTGCGCCCAGTGCTCGCGGAAACCGGTGGCGGCCTGGCCATCCCAGTCCGCCTTGCCCAGCTCATCGACCTGCCGGTCGAGGTCGCCTCCCGCGGCCCGCAGGTCGTGGGCCATATCCCGCCATGCTTCGGCGCACTTGCGCAACACCCCGGGATTGCCCCCGGGCTTGAGGATGTTGAAACTCTTCTCGATCTCCTGCTGCTGCTCAGCCATGCTCATTCCCCCCGGAACCCGGCGGCGTGCTGCGCGTCGGTGTGCTCATAACCCGCGGCATTGTGCTCCAGCCCGGCCGCATAACCGGCGAGCTGTTCGCGCAGGTGCTTAAGA
The DNA here is from genome assembly GCF_001279365.1 of Streptomyces sp. NRRL F-5755. Lineage (NCBI taxonomy): Bacteria > Bacillati > Actinomycetota > Actinomycetes > Kitasatosporales > Streptomycetaceae > Streptomyces > Streptomyces sp. NRRL F-5755. Next base: position 88,469 of record NZ_LGCW01000267.1, read on the forward strand.
CTTTCGACGGTGGCCTGCGTCATCTCCACGTATTTGGCCAGAGCCTCCGTGGACTCGCTGAGGACCCCGAACGCGCCATCGACGCTTTCCGCCGTGCTCGCGAAGGTGCTGACCTTCCCTTCCAGCCTCTTTCCCACCTGTTTGAAGTCATGGGACAAGCCGCTTTGTCCGGGTGAACAGTGAAGTGGTCGTGCGCCATGCATCCCTCCTCGACGCACTGGATCTTTCCTCGAACACGCTAACGAAAGAGGAGAACGGCCTGCGGGCCTGGCCCATCAAGAAGCCGACAAGGGAGCCAAAAACTACGAAGGCAAACGGCAACGGGAGATTAAAGGCGTGGGGATGCGGAGTTCGGCCCGGTCGCATCCCAGCAGGTGCTGTCCGCAACCAAACGCCGTGCCGAGCAGTCGCTGCCCACCGCCGCCTCAACGGCATCGCTTCTACACGGACGCGGGCAACGCAGCCACGCATGCGACGGCGCTGCGTCGGCGCCGGCGCAGCGGCAAGGACACCAGCGGACGTGCCAGCCGCTCGATCGCGATGAATTCGCCGCAGCAGTGCGGCATCGCGGAACGCAGCTGGCGCTGCACGGACCAGAAGCGCGCCGCCTCCCCGGAGGTGCAGGAGCGGGACTGCTCGGCCGCCACGGCCAGGGCAGCACCGGGGCACCGCAGCCATCGCACCGCGGCGATCCGCTCGTTGCGATACAGGACGTGCCCATCGCACCGCAGCACCACGACCGAATCGACCACGGCCTGCCGCTCGGCCTCGGCGGCCACGTCGGCCAGAACGCGGAAGCCGGCGTCGTACCCCGCGGTCATGGTGAACCGGGCAGGAAGCCCGCGCCGGTTCCGCTCGGCGTAGCGGGCGGCCGTGCCCTGCCGGGAGTCGGCCACGCGCACGGCCAGCACCACCAGCTCCACCCGATAGCCGGCCTGCCGGTACAGGTCCGCGCTGGAGACCGTGGAGCAGCTCCGGGACTTCCTTGACGACCACCCCGCGGCTGAGCCACCGAGTTCGGCCGCGAACCGAAGTACCGGTCCGCGGCATCTCACCCGCGCCGACCTGGCAGAAGTCCGCGCGTTGCGCGAGACACTGCGCGAGGTGCTCGAACAGGCGAACACGGACGCGGCCGAAGCCGCGGCTCTGATCAACGACGGTCTGCGCCGCAGCCGCGCCACCCCGGTACTGCGC
>NZ_LGCW01000268.1:0-60155 GCF_001279365.1 Streptomyces sp. NRRL F-5755
GCCCCCCTCCCCCCCACCCTCCTCACCCACCGCCCCGACGCCACGCTCCTCCGCTGCGGAAGTGTCGTGGCCAAGGCACACGCGCCGGACTGCGACGCGGAGCGGCTGGCCGTCCGGCTCCGGGTCGCGGCACACCCGTACCTGCGCGGCACCGTGCTGCCGCCGCTCCCGGTCACCGGCCCCGACGGCCTCCCCGCCCCGCTCGCCGACGGCCTTCTCGCCCTGCTCGCCGACGGCCGCCCCGCGACCTGCTGGCCCTACGGCAGGCCGGTCTCCCCGGGCGATCCGGACGCCGCCCCGTGGGAGGAGACGGCCCGGCTGCTCGCCCGCCTGCACTCCGTTCCGGCGGCGCGGCTGCCGGGCCCGGTGCCGCCGATGCGCGGCCCGGCCAAGGCGGCCCGCGCCCTGACCCGTATGCGCGCCGCGCTCACCGCGTCCGGCCCGCCGCCCTTCCCCTCCGCCGTCCTCGCCGTCGAACACGCCTGGTCCCTGCTGCCCCCATGGGCCCGCAACGAGGCGCCGTCCCCGCGCGCCGACGTCCTGTGCCACGGCGACCTGCACCTCGGACAGCTCGTCAGGCACCCCGGTCCGGACGGCCCCTGGCTGCTCATCGACATCGACGACCTGGGCCTCGGCGACCCCGCGTGGGACCTGGCCCGCCCCGCCGCCTGGTTCGCCACCGGGCTGCTGGCCCCTGACCTCTGGTCCCGGTTTCTCGGCGCCTACCGGGCGGCGGGCGGACCCGCGGTACGCCCGTACGGCGATCCCTGGCCCGAACTGGACGTGCCCGCCCGCGCCCTGACGGTCCAGACGGCAGCCCTCGCCCTCGCCAGGGCCGCGCCCACCGGCCGCCCACCGGACGCCGACGAGACGGCTTGCGTGGACGCCTGCGACCGGATGGTCCGCGAGGCCCGTAAGGCCCGAACGGCTTGCGTTCTAAGGGAGTTGGCGGGCCGCCCGCGGCCGTAGGGTGAATCCGTCACCACCGGACGGCCGCTCCGGGAGCCGCCTCTCGTCAGGAGACGATCGCCATGCAATGTCCCAAGTGTCACGGCCCGATGCAGACGTACAACCGCAACGGCGTGCAGATCGAGCAGTGCGCCGGCTGCCGGGGGATCTTCCTGGACTACGGGGAGCTGGAGGCGCTGTCCCGTATGGAGGCGCAGTGGTCCACCCAGGCCCCACCGCCTCCGGCCCCGCCGCAGGCGTACCCGCACGCCCCGATGGCGTACCCGGCCGCCCCGGCCTGGGGTACCGCGCACCACGGCCATCACGGGCACCACGGCCACCGCGGATTCGGGCGGATGCTGTTCTCCTCCTGAGCCGCGGTCCGGACCCGCACCCACAACGGCGAAGGGCCGGAGCGTCTGCTCCGGCCCTCGACCGTACGGTGTGGACGATACTGGGATTGAACCAGTGACCTCTTCCGTGTCAGGGAAGCGCTCTCCCGCTGAGCTAATCGTCCTCGGGACCGCGGCCGGGGCCGCGGGGTGCTGCGTGCGCGATACTGGGATTGAACCAGTGACCTCTTCCGTGTCAGGGAAGCGCTCTCCCGCTGAGCTAATCGCGCGGGGTCCGCCCTGCCCGAAGGCGGGGGGAGCGGTCCTTGCGGACCAGTGGACGATACTGGGATTGAACCAGTGACCTCTTCCGTGTCAGGGAAGCGCTCTCCCGCTGAGCTAATCGTCCTTGGAGGTGGAGACGGGATTTGAACCCGTGTAGACGGCTTTGCAGGCCGTTGCCTCGCCTCTCGGCCACTCCACCAGGAGTGCGGGGGTTCGGGAAGATCCCCCACTTCGAGCGGACGACGAGACTCGAACTCGCGACATCCACCTTGGCAAGGTGGTGCTCTACCAACTGAGCTACGTCCGCAGGTGCCTTTCCCGGACCAGGTCCGGGGAGGAACCCCGTCTGCCGTTTCGCTTCCGCGTCCCGGCGACGTGTTGAACTCTAGCGGATTCCCGGGCCAGTACAAAAACGCGTTTGTGCAGCGTGCTGCGCTGCTCGCCCGATCGGGGCGGCCGGCGGCCCCCAGCCATAGACTCGATGGCGTGAACGACCTCCCCCCGCTGGCCCGATTCGGCGGCCGTACAGCCACTGACCTGCGCGATGTCACCCGTGATCCGGAGGCCCTGGACTCGGCCGGCTGGTGGGCCGTCGTCGCCGACTACGAGGGGGGCGTGATCTGCGCGCGCTTCGGCGACGTGCGGGACACCGGGTCCATGCCCCCGCCCGACCCCGCCCGCTGGCGGGGCCCGGCCCCCGGGGACTGGCGCAGTTCCCTGGACCGCGCCGCCTACACCGCGGGCGTACGGCGCATACGCGAGTACATAGCCGCGGGCGAGGTCTATCAGGTGAACCTCTGCCGCATTCTGAGCGCGCCGCTGCCGGATCCCGCGCGCGCGGACGTGGAGGCGCTGTCCGCCGTCCTGGCCCGCGGCAACCCGGCCCCGTACGCGGGCGTGGTCCGGCTCCCCGCGCACGGCACCGAGGTCGCCACCGCCTCCCCCGAGCTGTTCCTGCGCCGCTACGGACGCATCGTCGAGTCCGGCCCGATCAAGGGCACCGGACGGGTCCCCGAGGACCTGCGGGACAAGGACCGGGCGGAGAACGTGATGATCGTGGACCTGGTCCGCAACGATCTCGGGCGGGTCTGCCGCACCGGTTCCGTCACCGTCCCGGCACTGTGCGCGGTCGAGGCGCACCCCGGCCTGGTCCACCTGGTCTCCACCGTGCGCGGCGAGCTGGCCGAGGAGCACCGGAAGACGGCCTGGGCGGACCTCCTCGACGCCACCTTCCCGGCCGGTTCGATCACCGGGGCCCCCAAGCTGGCGTCCCAGCGGATCATCGAGGAGCTGGAGACCGCGCCGCGCGGCCCCTACTGCGGCGGCATCGGCTGGGTGGACGCCGACCGCGGCACCGGTGAGCTGGCCGTGGGCATCCGTACATTCTGGATCGACCGGACGGCCCCCGAGGGCCCGGTGCTGCGTTTCGGCGCCGGTGCCGGGATCACCTGGGGGTCGGACCCCGAGGGGGAGTGGGACGAGACCGAGCTGAAGGCCCGCAGGCTGCTGGCGGTAGCGTCGGGCCTGCACGAGCCGACTGGAGGGAGACGACCATGAAGATCTGGCTCGACGGGGAGCTGCGGGACGCGGACGGCGCCCGGGTTTCGGTCTTCGACCACGGGCTGACGGTCGGCGACGGGGTCTTCGAGACGCTGCGGACCGTGGACGGGCGCGCCTTCGCGCTCACCCGCCACCTGGACCGGCTCGCCTCCTCCGCCCGCGGCCTGGGCCTGCCCGACCCCGACCTCGACGAGGTACGGCGCGCCTGCGCGGCCGTCCTGGACGCCAACCCGGTGCCCCTCGGCCGGCTGCGCATCACCTACACCGGCGGCCTCTCGCCGCTCGGCTCGGACCGGGGCGAGGCGGGCCCCACCCTGGTCGTCGCGCTCGGCGAGTCCCCACGCCGCCCCGACACCACCGCGGTCGTCACCGTTCCCTGGACCCGTAACGAGCGCGGCGCGCTGGCGGGCCTGAAGAGCACGTCGTACGGCGAGAACGTCGTCGCGCTGGCCCGCGCCCGCGCGGCGGGCGCCTCCGAGGCGCTGTTCGGCAACACCGTCGGGCAGCTCTGCGAGGGCACCGGCTCCAACGTCTTCGTCGCCCTGGACGGTGTGCTGCACACCCCGCCGCTGTCCTCCGGCTGCCTGGCGGGCATCACCCGCGCTCTGACCGTCGAGTGGACCGGCGCCAAGGAGACCGACCTGCCGCTGGACGTCCTGGAGCACGCCGACGAGGTGTTCCTGACCTCCACGCTGCGCGACGTACAGGCCGTCACCCGCGTGGACGGGCGGCAACTGGGTGACACACCGGGCCCGTTGACCGCCGAGGCGATGCGGGTCTTCGCGGAGCGCGCCGCCGCCGACTTCGACCCGCGCTGATGACGGACGCCCGGGAAACCGGGTAGAAAGCCAGCGTGACCACTACGCTGCGCCCCGCCGGGCCCGAAGAACGACGCGCCGACGGCGGCCGGGCCCGTACGTACGAAGTCTGCGTCAACAGCCGTCCGGTGGGCCGGATAAGCCTGACCACCGACGCCGGGCTGGGCCCGTCCGCCGGGCGCATCGCGAACCTGCGCATCGACGACCCCGACCGGCACCGCGGCCGCGGCACGGTCGCGGCCCTCGCCGCCGAAGAGGTGCTGCGCGGCTGGGGCTGCCGGCGGATCACGGTGGACGTGCCGGCCGACGCCGATGTGGCCCTGCGGCTGGCCGCCGCCCTCGGCTACACGGAGCACAGCCGCCGGATGCGCAAGGAGCTGACCACCCGGCCCGGCCTCCCGGCGGGCAGCGCCGACCGGCCGATGGACGCGGCGGAGTACCCGGCCTGGCTGGCCGCCGCACACACCGAGTACGTCGACGTGCAGGTCGCCCACGGCATGCCGCGCGGGCGGGCGCAGGAACGGGCGACGCGGGACCACGCGCGGCTGCTGCCGGACGGCCCGGCCAGCGCGCACCAGTCGCTGCGCGTGCTGGCCCACGAGGGCACGGACGTCGGCACCGTCTGGGTGACGACATACGACCCGGCCCGGCCCGGCGGTTTCGTCATGGACGTCCAGGTGGCACCCGAGCACCGCGGCCAGGGCCACGGCCGTACGCTCATGCTCGTCGCCGAGCGGGAAACCCTCGCCGCGGGCCGCGACGTGCTGGGGCTCAACGTCTTCGCCGACAACCAGCGGGCCCGCGGCCTGTACGAATCGCTGGGCTACCGCCCGGCCGGCTACTCCCTGCACAAACTGCTGCTGTGAGCGGGCGCGGCCCGCCCGCCCCGGCGGACCGCGTCAGTCCTGCTCGGCCAGCAGCCGCCCGGCGATCTCCTCGATGCGCTCGCGCAGGCCCTCCTGGCTCTTGCTGCCGTCCAGCAGTTCCCCGCCGATCACGTACGTGGGCGTGCCGGTCACCCCGATCGCCTTGCCCTCCGCCTGGTCCGCGTCGACGGCGAGCAGATGGCGGCCGTCGATCAGCGCGGTGTCCATCTCCTCGGCGTCCAGCCCCAGTTCACCGGCCACCTCGACCAGCAGCGGCTCGCCCTTGCGGCCGAGCTCTTCCGTACGGGCCAGGACGGCTTCCACGTACGGCCAGCCCCTGCCCTGCTCCGCGGCCTCCTCGGCGGCCTGGGCGGCGGCGTACGCGTGCTGGTGCTTGGACAGCGGGAAGTGGCGCAGCCGGATGTCCAGCCGGTCCCCGTGGCGCTCGCGCAGGGCCCGCAGGTCGTCCAGCGCGGCGGTGCAGTCCGGGCACTGCAGCTCGCACCACACGTCGAGGACGACGGGGCGGGCCGGGCCGGAGGTCGTGGCGTCGTTCATGGGGCCAGTCTCCCAGCAAGCGCCGCCGGGCCCGAACCGGGACCTGCGGAGGAGCCCGACCCCGAGATGTCCCTGAGCCCGCCTCCGATCGTGGCCCCGGGCGCCCGCGAGAGGGCAGGATGGAAGGAGGAACGGGGGCGCCGCCGTGTGCGCAGCGCCGTACGGAATCGACCGGCAGGAGGACCGGATGCTGACCTCGACCGTCTGTGCCGCGGTGTCGGCGGCGGGCCTGGGCATCGCCGCGCTGACGGCCTACCGCAAGCGCTTCCTGGCCGCCACGCGCATCGCGGCGTTCTCCCTGGTGCCCGTGGGCCTGGTGATGACCGGCGTGATCGACTGGCTCACCGATGTGGTCTTCAAGCCCACGGTCTGGGCGGGCTTCGGGGTGCTGGCCCTCTCCGTCGTGCTTTTCATGATCGCGAGGGTGGCCGAGCGGCATTCCCTCAAGGCCGGCGGCAGCCGCAAGGAGCGGCGGGCCGCGGCCCGGCAGCGGGGGCCCGCCGCGGTGGCGCCGGCGGCCTCCGCGCCGTCGCTCGGCGCGGGCGCCCCGGCGAAGCGGCCCGCGGCCCAGGGCAAGGGCGGCGCGCCGCAGGAGGATTTCTCCGACATTGAAGCCATCCTGAAGAAGCACGGCATCTGAGAGGTGCGCTGGTGGTGGCGCCTCCCCAGCCCGCCGTACGGCCCGCGTGGGTGACACCTCGGACACCGTAGCGATCACGCAAATGCACGGGAAGGGATGAACTCCCTGCGCTGAGGGGTGATCCGGCCGCCGCGGCCTGATCGCCTGCGCCATCATCGGCGGGAGATGAACGACGAGTGCGCCCTGCCCCGGGACCCCGCCGTCACACCGGCCGAGCCCCCGTCCCCCGAACCGCGCGGCTGCCTTTACGCGCTGTCCCAGCCGCCGCTGATGCTCTTCCTCACCTTCATCGCCGTCCTCCTGCTCATCGGCGCCCTCCACGACCTCCTGCTGCTGTGAGGCTCCCGCGCGGCGCGCCGGGCGGGCGTCAGCGCGTGGCCTCCCGGCGGCGCGCCCGGTACGCGGCGACGTGCAGCCGGTTGCCGCACGTACGGCTGTCGCAGTAGCGGCGCGAGCGGTTGCGGGACAGGTCCACGAACGCGAACCGGCAGTCCGGCGCCTCGCAGTGCCGCAGCCGCTCCCGTTCCCCGGCCACGACCAGGAACGCCAGCGCCATCCCGCCGTCCGCCGCCAGGTGCTCGGCGACCGAGGCGCCCGGCGCGAAGTAGTGCACATGCCAGTCGTAGCCGTCGTGGTCGGTCAGCCGCGGGGTGGTGCCCGCCGCCGCGACCAGCTCGTTGAGCCGCTCGGCGGCCGTACGGTCGTCCGGCGCGGCGAAGACCTGCGCGAGCCGCGTCCGCACCGACCGCACGGCCGCCAGGTCGCGCTCGTCGAGCGTGCCCACGTCGCTGATCGCGTTGCGCGCGACGAACGCCTGGAGCGCCGACAGGTCGGTGAGGCTGTCCGGGGCGCCGGCAGCGTCGCCTTCCGGAGCGGTGTTCAACAGGTCGACGACCGCGTCGAGCGCGCACCGGGTGTCGTGGGTGATCATCACGGTTTCGCTCCCTGGCCGGGCGGGGTCGGACGGCGCCGCCCCGGTGTCCTTGCCGAATGGTCGCCGACTCTAGCGCGTCCAACAAGCTTCGGCGCCGTCTCCGCGGTGGGTCCGCGGCGACGGCGCCGGCTCGTGCCGTATGAACTTATAGGTCCTGTCCCGTCGCCCCGAGTCGGACGGTGCAGGTGTGCGCGGTTCGGTGCGGTGAGGGGCCGCGGGCGGCCGCCGCGCCGTCGTTCAGTTCTCCGCGAGGATGTGGGAGAGCTCGGTGTCGAGATCGAAATGCCGGTGTTCCGTGCCCGGTGGCACGGCGGCGTCGGTCCGCTTCAGGAACGACTCCAGGGCCCGCGCCGGGGCCTCCAGAAGGGCCTCGCCCTCCGGGGAGCTCAGGGCGATGCAGACGACGCCCTGTCCATGGCTCCGGGACGGCCAAACGCGGACGTCTCCGGTGCCCGTGGGCCGGTGCAGGCCCTCGGCGAGGAGGTCGCGGGCGAAGACCCACTCGACGGTTTCCTCGGCTCCGGTGTGGAAGGTCGCGTGCACGGCATACGGATCGGCCGTGTCATACCGCAGGCCCGCGGGTACAGGCAGTGACGACTCGCTCGACACAACGAGGCGCAGGTGCAGCTCGCAGCTGACCGTGGTGTTCATAAGCGCCAGGGCCTTTCGCTCAGTGTGCGCTCGGGGATTCGCACGTCGGCGAAATCGACATGCCACCTACGGTGCCGTTGTAAACCCCTCTGAGGGTTTTGGGTGACTTCCGGTACCTCTTACGGCGGAGTTGCCAATCCTCCCGGGCGGCCATTCCGGTGACCGTCTTCCGTCGGGTAGGTTGGGCCGTATGAATACGGAGAGTAACGGGGGGCCGGGGATCGCCGACGTGGCGGCTCCGGCTGCGGATCCGGCCGCCGCGGGGGAGACTGCGGGCGTGGAACAGCGTCTCGGCTCGCGGGCGCCGCACTTCATCAGGCGTTCCCGCCCGCTGCACCTGAGCTGGCAGGTCGGCATCTTCATCGTCGGCCTGGCGGTGGTCGTCGGCGGCATCATCATGCTGCCGCTCCCCGGCCCCGGCTGGCTGGTCATCTTCGCCGGTATGGCGATCTGGGCGACCGAGTTCGTCTGGGCGCAGCTGGTGCTGCGCTGGACCAAGCGCAAGGTCACCGAGGCCGCGCAGAAGGCACTGGACCCGAAGGTGCGGCGCCGCAACATCATCCTGACCAGCGTCGGCGCGGTGATCATCGTGGCCGGGCTCGCGGTCTACCTGTGGAAGTTCGGCTTCGTGCTGCCGTGGAACGCGGACCGCTGATCGCTGCCCGGCTCCGCAGGTGGTCACGAGACCCCTCCGACGTGCGGTAATGTTCTCTCTGCGCCCGGGCGATTAGCTCAGCGGGAGAGCGCTTCGTTCACACCGAAGAGGTCACTGGTTCGAACCCAGTATCGCCCACACCGGCCGACGGCCCGGAGGTCCCAGACCTCCGGGCCGTCTTCCGTTTTCTTCTCGCCATTCCCCCTCACGGGCGCCGCCCGCGCGGCAGACTCGGGTCATGCCCGCCCGGCCGCACGCCCTGCACCGCTACCGCTTCCGCAGCGAGTGGCGCCTGCCCGCGCCGCCCACCGCGGTCTACGCCGCCCTGGAGGACGCCGAGACGTACCCGCACTGGTGGCCCCAGGTGCGCCGGGTGACCCGCGTCGACGAGCGCAGCGGCACGGCGTCCTTCCGGTCCCTGCTCCCGTACGTCCTCACCGTCACCGCCACCGAGGCGCGGCGCGACCCGGAGGCCGGGATCCTGGAGATCACGATGCGCGGGGACCTGGAGGGCTTCGCGCGCTGGACGGTCGGCGCGGCCGGCGGCGGCACGCGCGCCGTCTTCGAGCAGGAGGTCGAGGTGCGGAAGCCGTCGATGCGCCGGCTGGCGGTGCCGGGGCGGCCGTTCTTTGTCGTCAACCACTCGCTGATGATGCGTGCCGGGCGCCGGGGACTGGCCTCCTGGCTGGCCCGTGAATGATCTCCGGGCCGGTGTTCCCGGGCCGGCCGGCGCCGGAACGGGAACGCGGTGGCGGGGAATTTGATGGAAAGGCGCGGCGGCCTGTATTGTTCAGGTCGTTCGCGGGGGAAACCCCGGGGACACGAAACCCGGGCGATTAGCTCAGTGGGAGAGCGCTTCGTTCACACCGAAGAGGTCACTGGTTCGAACCCAGTATCGCCCACCGGGACCGAGGGCCGGACTGCCAACAGGCAGCCCGGCCTTTGGCGTTGGTACGGGACGTACGGCGCGCGCCGGTCAGGCCGCGGCCGGGAGCTCCGGGCGCATCGGCCAGTGCGGGTCCACCGCCTCCTCCGTGCCGTTGCGCGCGAACCACGCCTCCAGGCCGCGCGCCTGCGCCGCGTGCCACACCGCCTGCCGGGTGTGCAGCTGGGCCGGGCTCAGCGACTCCAGCCGCTCCGCGAACCGGCGCCCCAGCGCCCGTACGACCTGGAGCGCGGCGTCCGCGTCGGCCGCGGCGTCATGGGCGCCGGTCAGCTCGACGCCGTACTCCGCGCACAGGTCGGACAGGGTGCGGCGGCCCTTGCGGTAGCGGTCCAGGTGCTTGTCCAGCACCCGCGGGTCCAGTACGGACAGCGGGTGGGTGCCCAGGTAGTGCTGGAGCGAGGCGGCGCGGTGCCGCCGCAACTCGCGGTCCAGCAGCGTCAGGTCGAACGGCGCGTTCATCACGATCAGCGGCCGCCCGGCGAGCGACTGATCGGTCAGCGCCCGGGCTATCTCCTCCATCACGGGCGACGGCCAGCGGCCGTTGAGCGCCAGGTGCTCGGCCGTCAGACCGTGCACGGCGACGGCCGCTTCGGGGATCGGGACGCCCGGGTTGACCAGCCACCGGGTGACGCGGGGCACGCTGCGCGGGGTTTCCTGGACGACCAGGGCGGCGGACACGATGCGATCTCGCTCCACGTCGATCCCGGTCGTCTCGGTGTCGAAGGAGGCCAGCGGACCGTCGTACCAGCACGGCATTCTCACAACTCCTCGCGCTCGTGCGGTGGGTGGCCGACACGGCCACCCGACCTGGTGATACCCGAGGCTTCCGGTTGTCGAACCGTCCTGGTTTGTTGACCACTTGAGGCGGACAAGAACACAGCAACGGGCCGTCGCCACGATGACGGCCCCTTCGAACGACCCGGCCCGGAAGGCACTTGAGCGATGACGCTCGCGCAGCCAGAACCGGGAGGACCCATGCCCGCGCGCACGGCTTCGCTGCGCGGCGCGCTCGCCACCACGGCCTGTATGGAGACGCTCCAGGTGGGCTATCTTCACGCGGTGGCCGCCGCGTCGGGCTGCTCGCTGGCCCAGCCCTTCCCGGACAACGGCATCGACTGGCACGTCAGCCATGGCGCGCCCGGACACGCCGTCGACGACGAAGTGACCATCAAGGTGCAGTTGAAGTGCACGTACCAGGTCGCCCCCCGGCCGCCCGGTGCCAGCTTCGCCTTCACCTTGGACAACGACCATCTGGCGAAGCTGGCGCGCACGCCCGTGGCGGTGCACAAGATCCTGGTCGTGATGCTGGTGCCGCGGACCCAGGAGGACTGGCTGCGGGCCGGCCACGACCGTCTCGAACTGCGGCACTGCTGCTACTGGATCAACCTGGCCGGCCACCGGGTGACCGGCCGGCGCAGGACCAACGTGCGGATCCCGACCACGCGGATCTTCGACGACCGCGCGCTCTGCGAGATCATGACGCGGGTCGGGGCGGGAGGGAGACCCTGATGCACCGGCCGATCGATGCGTACGAATTGAGGCTCCCGGATCCGGCCCAGCTGGACCCGGCGGTGCTCGGCGCCCTGCTGGCGCGGCACGGCTGGCGGCGGCGGGGAGGCGCCGCCGGCCACTACGCCCGCTGGACACCGCCGGGCGGCGCCACCGGAGGCACCAGCCTGCTCGTGCCCCAGTCCCGGACGTTCCCGGACAGCACCGACCTCATCGCGGAGGCGCTGGCCGCCCTCGCGCACAGCGCCGCGCCGTCCGCGCGCGAGGTGCTGGCGGCGCTCGCGGTGCCCAGCGACGAGGTGCGCTGGGAGCGCGAGGTGCCGGACGACGGGGTGGGCGGCACGCCGTGGGTGGCGCAGGAGCAGCTGCGGACCGCCGCGCGCTCGATGCTGATGGCCGGCGCGCTCGGCACGTACGGGCGGGCGGGCTATTACGGCGCGCGGCACAAGCGCAAGGCCGAGGCGTTCATGGCGGACGTGCTGGTCGGGCCCGCGCCGGCCGGGCGGCGGCTGACCGCGTACGTCCCGGTGGCGGCGGGCCGCGCGGCCGTCGCCGGACTGCAGCGCGCGCTGCACGCCACCCGCGACGCCACCGACTACCAGCGGGCGACCGGCGGCATGGAGGCGTTCGAGGCGGCCGTGGAGCTGGGGGTGTGCCACGAGCTGGCGGAGGCGCTGATCTCGCTGGTGCGGGAGGCGGAGGGGGTGCGGATATCGGTGGAGTGGTCGCCGGGGGCGGGGCCGCCGCCCGGGTTCGCCGCCCGGCCGGAGCCGGTGGAGTTCTCGCCCGGCGACCTGCCCGCGCTCCAGGCGGCCGCCCAGCGCTACGTCCGCGACGAGCCGTCGCTGCCGGTGCGGGTGACCGGCGCGGTGGTACGCCTGCGGCGCGAGCGGCCCGGCGGCCCCGGCGTCGTACGGCTGCGGGTGCTGACCGGGGCCGACGTCATGCAGGTGCGGGTCGCGCTGGACGAGGAGGACTACCGCATCGCCGGGCACGCCCACCTGGTGGGCCTGCCCATCCGGGTCAGCGGGCGGCTGGAGAGCCGGGGCGGCTTCCGGCGCATCACGGGCGCGTCGGACGTCACCCCCGTACAGGTCGACGAGGCCGAACGGGACCGGCTGCTGAAGTCGCTCCAGGAGAACCTGGACTTCTTCGAGGAGGCGTGCGGCGGGCCGCTGCCGGGCGACTGAGCGCGCGCGGGCGCACCGGCCGGAAGGGGATGCCGGCCGGTGCGCCCGTCCGCCCGGGGGAGCGGACGGCACAACCGTTTCGCGAGGAAGACCGGTGGCTCGGTACGATTCGGCTGCGCAGCAAACGCTGACGCGCCCGAGAAGTCAGGAGAGACCGGTGTCAGACGTCCGTGTGACCATCCAACGCGATTCCGAGCGGGAAGAACGCGTGGTGACCACGGGCACTACGGCCGCCGACCTCTTCCAGGGCGAGCGCTCCGTCGTCGCCGCGCGCGTCGCCGGGCAGCTCAAGGACCTGGCGTACGAGCTCGCCGAGGGCGACGAGGTCGAGCCCGTCGAGATCACCAGCCAGGACGGCCTGGACATCCTGCGGCACTCCACCGCCCACGTGATGGCGCAGGCCGTGCAGGAGCTGTTCCCCGAGGCGAAGCTCGGCATCGGCCCGCCCATCAAGGACGGCTTCTACTACGACTTCGACGTCGAGACCCCGTTCACCCCCGAGGACCTCAAGCGCATCGAGAAGAAGATGCAGGAGATCCAGAAGCGCGGACAGAAGTTCGCCCGGCGCCCGGTGAGCGACGACGACGCCCGCGCCGAGCTGGCCGACGAGCCGTACAAGCTGGAGCTGATCGGCCTCAAGGGCTCCGCCGCGGAGGCCGCCGAGGGCGCGTCCGCCGAGGTCGGCGCCGGTGAGCTGACGATCTACGACAACCTCGACGCCAAGAGCGGCGAGCTGTGCTGGAAGGACCTGTGCCGCGGCCCGCACCTGCCGAGCACCCGGGTCATCCCGGCCTTCAAGCTGATGCGCTCGGCCGCCGCCTACTGGCGCGGCAGCGAGAAGAACAAGCAGCTCCAGCGCATCTACGGCACCGCGTGGCCGACCAAGGACGAGCTCAAGGCGTACCTGGAGTTCCTCGCCGAGGCCGAGAAGCGCGACCACCGCAAGCTGGGCGCGGAGCTGGACCTGTTCTCCATCCCGGAGGAGCTGGGCTCGGGCCTGGCCGTCTTCCACCCGAAGGGCGGCATCATCCGCCGGGAGATGGAGAACTACTCCCGCCGCCGCCACGAGGACGCGGACTACGAGTTCGTGAACACCCCGCACATCTCGAAGGAAGGGCTCTTCGAGACCTCGGGGCACCTGCCGAACTACGCCGAGGCGATGTTCCCGCCGCTGGAGTTCGACGGGCAGAACTACCGCCTGAAGGCGATGAACTGCCCCATGCACAACCTGATCTTCAAGGCGCGCGGCCGCTCGTACCGCGAACTGCCGCTGCGGCTCTTCGAGTTCGGCACGGTCTACCGCTACGAGAAGTCCGGCGTGGTGCACGGCCTGACCCGGGCCCGCGGCTTCACCCAGGACGACTCGCACATCTACTGCACCAAGGAGCAGATGGCGGACGAGCTGGACTCGCTGCTGACCTTCGTGCTGGACCTGCTGCGCGACTACGGCCTGAACGACTTCGAGCTGGAGCTGTCCACCCGCGACCCCGAGTCCGACAAGTTCATCGGCGAGGACGCGGAGTGGGAGGAGGCCACCGAGGCGCTGCGCCAGGCGGCCGAGAAGCAGGGCCTGCCGCTGGTCCCGGACCCGGGCGGCGCCGCCTACTACGGGCCCAAGATCTCCGTGCAGGCGCGGGACGCGATCGGCCGGTCCTGGCAGATGTCGACCATCCAGGTCGACTTCCAGCAGCCCAAGCGCTTCGGCCTGGAGTACACCGCGGCGGACGGCTCCAAGCAGCAGCCGGTCATGATCCACCGCGCGCTGTTCGGCTCCATCGAGCGGTTCTTCGCGGTGCTGCTGGAGCACTACGCGGGCGCCTTCCCGGTGTGGCTGGCCCCCGTGCAGGCCACCGGCATCCCGATCGGCGACGACCACGTCCCCTACCTCCAGGAGTTCGCGGCCGAGGCCAAGAAGACGGGGCTGCGCGTCGAGGTGGACTCCTCCGCGGACCGGATGCAGAAGAAGATCCGCAACGCGCAGAAGTCCAAGGTCCCGTTCATGATCATCGCGGGTGACGAGGACGTGTCCAACGGGGCGGTGTCGTTCCGCTACCGGGACGGCTCGCAGAAGAACGGCATCCCGAAGGCCCAGGCCATCCAGGAGCTGCTGGACGCGGTGGAGCGCCGGGTCCAGGTGTGAGACGGGCCCCGCGCACGCGGGGCACAGGCTCTGCGGGGCGGTCCCGGCCGGGACCGCCCCTCGCCGTCTGTACGCCAGGGCCGGGGAATATGCTGGCCCGCATGACGAGTGAGCCGGAGCAGCAGATCGGAGTCGGGACACAGGACGCCTTCCAGCGACTGTGGACGCCCCACCGGATGGCGTACATCCAGGGGGAGAACAAACCGACCGGACCGGGTGCCGAGGACGGCTGCCCCTTCTGCACGATTCCGGCCAAGTCGGACGAGGACGGGCTGGTGATCGCCCGTGGCGAGCGCGTCTACGCGGTGCTCAACCTCTACCCGTACAACGGCGGCCACCTGATGTCGGTCCCGTACCGCCACGTGGCCGACTACACCGACCTCGACCAGGCGGAGACGCTGGAACTGGCCGAGTTCACCAAGCGGGCGATGACCGCGCTGCGGGCCGCCTCCGGGGCGCACGGTTTCAACATCGGCCTCAACCAGGGCGCGGTCGCCGGGGCCGGTATCGCCGCCCACCTGCACCAGCATGTGGTGCCGCGGTGGGGCGGGGACACCAACTTCATGCCCGTCGTGGGCCAGACGAAGGTGCTGCCGCAGCTGCTCGCCGACACCCGCCAGATGCTGGCCGACGCCTGGCCGCAGTAGCCCGGACGCCGCAGCGCGGCCGAGACACGTCCTCCGTTTAATCGGATAAATAGACAAAATACGGACAGGTTGCCCTGTAATGGTGGGGTGACTTCCCTGCATCGTCGCTCCGTGCTGCGCGCCGCCCCGGCCGCGGTCGCCGGCGCGCTCGCGACGGGGTGCGCGACGGCCCGTACGGACACCACCGCCGTACGGGCCTCCGGCTCCCCGCCGCCGGGCGGCACCGGCCCGCCGGCCTCGGGGGCGCGCCCCTCGGGCCCGGGCGCCGCCCGCCCGCCGACCCGCGCCCCCGGCCAGCCCGTACAGATCCAGCACGGCCCGCCCCGGGGCAGCGCGGTCGCCCTCACCTTCCACGGCCAGGGCGACCCGAAGGCGGCCACCGCGCTGCTCGGCGAGGCCGAGCGGGCCGGTGCCCGGGTGACCGTACTGGCCGTCGGCAGCTGGCTCGACGAGCAGCCCGCGATGGCCCGCCGCATCCTCGACGGCGGCCATGAGCTGGGCAACCACACCCAGCGCCACCTCGACATCTGCGCCCTGCCGGCGGACGCCGCGTACGCCGAGATCACCGGCTGCGCACAGCGGCTGCGGAAGCTCACCGGCACGATCGGCAGCTGGTTCCGGCCCTCCCGCGCGCAGTACGCCACCGACCTGGTGACCCGGCTGGCCCGCCGGGCCGGATACCCCCACGTCCTCTCCTACGACGTCGACTCCCTCGACGCGGACGACCCGGGCGCGCCCGCCGTCCGGCGCACCGTGCTGGACCGGGCCCGCGCCGGATCCATCGTGAGCCTCCACCTCGGGCACCCCGGCACGGTTGCCGCGCTGCCCCCGATCCTCGACGGCCTGCACCGGCGCGGACTGCGCGCGGTGACGACAACGGAGCTTGTGACCTGATGGCTGACCGCACCCATATCCAAGATCCGAAGCGTGTACGCGGCGGCCGCCGGGCCGCGCTGCTGGCCGTCGCCTGCGCACTGGTGGCGGCCGGGTGCGGTGACGGCGGGACGAAGGCCGCCGACCGCAGCCCCGGCGCCTCGCCCCCGGCCTCGCCCGCCAAGGCCGCCAGGCCCCTGCTGCCCGGCATGCCGCCGCTGCTGGACGAGCACGACCTGTACGCGGCGGACCGCCCCGGCAAACTGGCGCCGCAGGTCAAGGACTTCCCCTCGCGCGTGTACGTGCCGAACACCGGCTCCGACACGGTGAGCGTCATCGACCCCAAGACGTACAAGGTCATCGAGACCATCCCGGTCGGGGTGCAGCCGCAGCACGTCGTCCCGTCGTGGGACATGAAGACGCTGTGGGTCAACAACAACCGCGGCCACGACCTGACGCCGATCGACCCGGCGACCGGCAGGTCAGGCCGGGCGGTGGACGTGCACGACCCGTACAACCTCTACTTCACGCCGAACGGCAAGTACGCGGTCGTGATGGCCTCGATGGACAAGGAGCTGGTCTTCCGCGACCCGAAGACCATGGAGGTGCGCAAGACCGTCCCGGTGACCTGCGCGGGCGTCAACCACGCGGACTTCTCCGCGGACGGCAAGTACTTCATCGTCTCCTGCGAGTTCTCCGCCGAGCTGCTGAAGGTCGACACCGAGAAGATGAAGGTCGTCGGACAGCAGAAACTGCCGTTCCGGGGCGCCATGCCGCAGGACGTGAAGATCTCGCCGGACGGGCGGACCTGGTACGTCGCGGACATGATGGCCGACGGCATGTGGGTGCTGGACGGCGACAAGTTCGAACAGCCCCGGCTGATGCCGACCGGCAAGGGCGCCCACGGGCTCTACGTCAGCCGCGACTCCAAGACGATGTACATCTCCAACCGCGGCGAGGGCTCGGTGTCCCTGCTGGACTTCAAGAGCGGCAAGCTCGTGGACAAGTGGCACATCCCCGGCGGCGGCAGCCCCGACATGGGCGGGGTCTCCGCCGACGGCAAGGTGCTGTGGCTCTCCGGCCGCTACAACTCCGAGGTCTACGCGATGGACACCCGGACGGGGAAGACCCTGGCCAAGATCCCGGTGGGGGAGGGGCCGCACGGCTTGGCGGTGTATCCGCAGCCGGGGCGGTACTCACTGGGGCATACGGGGATCTTCCGGTAGGCGGTTCGTACGCGGCGGGCCTGGCCGGGGTTCTCGGCCACCCGCCGCACCAGCGGCTACGCGTTGTACTCGTCCGCCTTGCGCGGCTCCGCGGCCTGCACCTGGCCGCTCAGCACCAGCGAACGGCTGTCGAAGCGCGCGATGTCCACGCCGTTCTCCTTGAGCACGCTCAGCGCGGCGGAGTGCACCACGCGCAGCACCGGCGTCGCGGCGCGCAGCGCGTCGTCGGCCATGAAGCGGTGCCGCCAGGGCTTGTCGGCCCAGGCGTGCCGCAGTCCGAACGGCTCCGGCAGGGTCAGCTTCCCGCCCAGGAACTCCAGGAAGCCGGGGAACCAGGTCAGCGGGGCGCGGG
The DNA here is from genome assembly GCF_001279365.1 of Streptomyces sp. NRRL F-5755. NCBI lineage: Bacteria > Bacillati > Actinomycetota > Actinomycetes > Kitasatosporales > Streptomycetaceae > Streptomyces > Streptomyces sp. NRRL F-5755. Next base: position 17,131 of record NZ_LGCW01000268.1, read on the forward strand.
CGGCCAGGCGCACCACCTCGCTCGCGTCGACCAGCGGCAGGTTCACGGACTTGGTCTCCCAGAACTTGACCGTCTTGGAGACGCTCTTGGTCTTCGGCGAGGGCTTGGAGGTGAACAGCGGGTTCACCGGACCGAGGGCGTGGCCGGTGACCTCGACGCGCAGCGTCTCGTGCAGCACGGTGACGGTGATCAGCAGCGTTATCACCAGCTGCCCGTCCCACAGGACGAACTGCACGCCGAGGTAGTGCCGGCTGCCGGCGCCGAACTGCTGCTCGTTGCAGATCCGCTCTATCTCGTGGCCGCGCACCTGGAACGCCTCCACCTCCGTGCCCGAGGGGCGGGAGACCGAACCGGCCTTCTCGCCGACCGGCACCACGATCCAGTGGCGTACGGAAGGGGCGTCCTTGAAGCCGCCGGTGTGCAGCGGGCTGCGCTCCAGCAGGCGCAGCCGGTCGTGGACGACGCGGATGACGTCGTAGCTGCGGAACGGGTTGATCTCGCCGTTCTCGTCGGCGGGCCGCAGCTCCTCGGCCATCTGCCAGCTGCCCCAGCGGGTGCCCATGCCGAGTATGCCGTTGGGGCCCGCGTAGAAGGCGACGTTGCTCTGCTGCTCGGCGGTGAGCTTGGCCAGGTTCTGGCGCATCTGCTCGGCGGCGGTCTCGTTCGGGTCGCGGGGCACCGCCTCGGGGATCTTGGCGCCCACGCCGCCGCCTTCGAGCAGGCCCTTCCACGCGTCCCGCAGGTCCCGCGCGGTGGCCTCGCTGATCCGCTTCGCCCACCACCAGCCGATCACCGGCACCACGACCATGGCCCGCAGATACACCGACCAGAAGCCGGTGAACGGCAGCTTGACCAGGAACAGCACGGCCAGCCCGGCCATCGCGATCATCAGCGCCACGCCGAGCGCCGAGGTGCCGGTGCCCTGCGCCCTGGCGAGCAGCTTCTTGAGCTGGAAGGCGCCCAGCCACAGCAGTACGCCGGGCAGGAAGAGCAGCCCGAAGACCAGCATCAGCACGGTCAGTTTGACGTCGCGGATCTTGCGGATGCGGGTGGCGGCCAGGCAGTGCTCGACGACCGTCTGCGGTTCGATGCCGAAGGACTGGATGAGCGCGCCACGGGCCCCGCCGAGCATGCGCAGTTGCAGCGCGCGGGAGAACGCCTCACCCAGATTCGGCTCGAACAGGGACAGTTTGGGCGGCTTGATGGTCGACTTCGCGGTGTCGGAGTCCGCCTTCGAGATGTCCGAGAGCGGATTGTCCCGGTACGCGGCCGAGGCCAGCGCCTGCGTGGCCGCGGTCTGCCCGGCACCGCCGGACAGCGGGACCTGCGCCCCGGGACTGAAGTCGAAGCCGTCTGCTGCCACTGCCGCCCCCATCACCCGCACGCATCCGCTGCTGCGGCCTTCTTCCCAACTACCGCCGTTCGCACACCTTCTGAGCTGCGATCACAGCCTACCGGCCGACGGCCGCCCGGAAAGGGCCGAGGGGCCGCCGGCCGGCCAGGACTCACGAACCCTCGTCCTCCTGTTCCCGCAGCCGGGCGGCGAGCTGCGGCGGCATCGGCTCGTGCCGCGCGTAGGACCGGTGGAAGCGCCCGGTGCCGTGCGAGAGGGAGCGCAGGTCCACGGCGTACCGGCTGATCTCGATCTCCGGCACCTCGGCCCGTACGAGGGTGCGGCCGTGCCCGGCCTGCTCGGTGCCCACCACCCGGCCGCGCCGCCCGGACAGATCGCTCATCGCCGCGCCGACGTACTCGTCCGCCACCAGGACGGTCACCTCGGCCACCGGCTCCAGCAGGTGGATACGGGCGTTTGAGGCGGCCTCGCGCAGCGCCAGCGCCCCGGCCGTCTGGAACGCGGCGTCCGAGGAGTCCACCGAGTGGGCCTTGCCGTCCAGCAGCGTGACCCGGACGTCGACCAGCGGATACCCGGCCGCCACACCCCGCGCGGCCTGCGCCCGTACGCCCTTCTCGACGGACGGGATGAACTGCCGGGGCACCGCGCCGCCCACCACCTTGTCCACGAACTCGATGCCGCTGCCGCCGGGCAGCGGCTCCACCTCGATCTCGCAGATCGCGTACTGGCCGTGCCCGCCGGACTGCTTGACGTGCCGCCCGCGGCCCGCCGCCTTGTCGCCGAAGGTCTCGCGGAGCGGGACCTTGTACGGCACGGTGTCGACCTGTACGCCGTACCGCGACCGCAGCCGCTCCAGCGCCACGTCCACATGCGCCTCGCCCAGGCACCACAGCACCACCTGATGGGTGCCCTGGTTGTGCTCCAGCCGCATCGTCGGGTCCTCGGCGACGAGCCGGGACAGGCCCTGCGAGAGCTTGTCCTCGTCCGCCTTGCTGTGCGCCTGGATGGCGACCGGCAGCAGCGGGTCCGGCATCGACCACGGCTCCATCAGGAGCGGCGCGTCCTTGTCGGACAGGGTGTCGCCGGTCTCCGCGCGGGTCAGCTTCGCCACACAGGCCAGATCGCCGGCGATCGCCTTGGTCAGCGAGCGCTGCGTCTTGCCGAACGGGGCGGACAGCGCGCCGATCCGCTCGTCCACGTCGTGGTCCTCGTGGCCCCGGTCCTGCAGCCCGTGCCCGGACACATGCACCGTCTCGTCCGGGCGCAGGGTGCCGGAGAAGACCCGTACCAGCGAGAGCCGGCCGACGTACGGGTCCGAGGAGGTCTTGACCACCTCGGCGACCAGCGGGCCGGCCGGATCGCAGGTCAGCGCGGGGCGGGGCTTGCCGTCAGGAGTGGTGACCGCCGGGGCCTCGCGCTCGGCGGGGGTGGGGAAGCCGCGCGCGATCAGATCGAGCAGTTCGATCGTGCCCAGCCCCTGCCGGGCGCCCTCCGAGGCCGGCGCCGCGGCGAGCACGGGGTGGAAGGTGCCGCGCGCGACCGCCGTCTCCAGGTCCCCGACGAGCGTCTTGAGGTCGATGTCCTCGCCCGCCAGATAGCGGTCCATCAGGGACTCGTCCTCGCTCTCGGCGATGATGCCCTCGATGAGCCGGTTACGGGCCTCCTCGATCAGCGGCAGCTCGTCGGCCTCCGGCGCGCGCTCGACGCGTTCGCCGGAGGAGTAGTCGAAGACCCGCTGGGTGAGCAGGCCGATCAGGCCGTGCACGGGGGCGTGGCCGTCGGCGCCCGCCGCGCCGTACAGCGGCAGGTACAGGGGGAGCACGGCGTCCGGGTCGTCGCCGCCCAGGGTGGTGCCGCACAGCCGGGTCATCTGGTCGAAGTCCGCGCGGGCCGCCTCCAGGTGGGTGACGACCAGCGCGCGCGGCATGCCGACCGCGGCGCACTCGTCCCAGACCATACGGGTCGCACCGTCCACCCCGTCCGCCGCCGAAACGACGAAGAGGGCCGCGTCCGCTGCCCGCAGACCGGCCCTCAATTCCCCGACGAAGTCGGCGTACCCTGGGGTGTCCAATAGATTGATCTTGATACCGCCCCAGTCCACCGGGACCAGGGACAGCTGTACCGACCGCTGCTGCCGGTGCTCGATCTCGTCGTAGTCCGACAGGCAGCCGCCGTCCTCCACCCGGCCCGCCCGGTTGACCGCGCCGGTCGCCAGGGCCAGCGCCTCCACCAGCGTCGTCTTCCCCGCACCACTGTGGCCGACCAGCACCACATTTCTCAGGGACGTGGGCTGGTCGGCCGATGTCGCCCTGCCGGCGGCTCCCGGATGTGTCCTCTTCTCGCCCATGTGCCTCGCCTCCCGGTCGACACTTTGCGGTGGTTCGAGCTTTCCACCCTGGTCATGGCACGTCCATACATCGCACAAGGGACGATCAGGGATCTTGCGGGACGCGCCGAGCGGGTGCCTTGGGCGGTGCGGCGGTCCGCGCCCCGGCGGTGTGACGCCCCGCACCCCGGCGGCGCGACGGCCGCCGCCGCGCCGTCCTGGCCGGTCACCGGCAGTGCGCCGGGCCGTGGTGCGTTCGCGGTACGCGGGTGCCGCCTGGCTACGATGGGCCAGCCGGTGGCCCCTTGACCGCGCGGCCCGTATCGACCTTTCGGGAAGGCCATGCTGAACACGTACGCGCGTGCATTCTTCACGCGTGTCCTCACGCCATTCGCCGCCCTGCTCATCCGCCTCGGGGTCAGCCCGGACGCGGTCACCCTCGTCGGCACGGGGGGTGTGGTGGCGGGGGCCCTGGTCTTCTTCCCGCTCGGCGAGTTCTTCTGGGGCACGATCGTCATCACCCTGTTCGTCTTCTCCGACCTGGTGGACGGCAACATGGCGCGGCAGCTGGGCCGGTCCAGCCGCTGGGGCGCCTTCCTCGACTCCACCCTCGACCGGGTCGCCGACTCGGCGATCTTCGGCGGGCTGGCCCTTTGGTACGCGGGGGCCGGCGACAGCCTGTGGCTCTGCGCGGTGGCGATCTTCTGCCTGGCCAGCGGGCAGGTGGTCTCGTACACCAAGGCCCGGGGCGAGAGCATCGGACTGCCGGTCGACGTCAATGGACTCGTGGAGCGGGCCGAGCGGCTGGTCATCACGCTCGTCGCGGCCGGCCTCGCCGGGCTGCACGCCTTCGGGGTACCCGGCGTGCAGTACCTGCTGCCGGTCGCGCTGTGGGTGGTGGCCGTCGGCAGCGCCGTCACCCTCGCCCAGCGCGTGGTGACCGTACGCCGGGAGTCCGCCGAGGCCGACGCCATCGCACAAGGGGGGAACAGCGCGTGACGCGCCCGACTCGTACGGTCCCCGACCGTACCCGCACGATCATCGACCGCGAGAAGCTGACCGACGGGGCATACGCCCTCGGCTGGAAAGCGGTCAGAAAACTGCCCGAACCGGCCGCGAAGGCGCTGGGCCGGCGGATCGCCGACACCGTCTGGAAACGGCGCGGCAAGGGAATCCTCCGCCTGGAGGCCAACCTCGCACGCGTCGTACCGGACGCCACCCCGCAGCGCCTCGCCCAGCTCTCCCGCGCCGGGATGCGCTCCTACCTGCGCTACTGGATGGAGTCCTTCCGGCTGCCGGCCTGGAGCAAGGAGCGGATAAAAGGCGGCTTCGCGCCGGCCGACGTGCACCACCTGGTGGACGGCCTCAAGAGCGGCCGCGGCGTCATCCTCGCCCTGCCGCACATGGGCAACTACGACCTCGCGGGCGCCTGGGTCACCACCAAGCTGGGCGTGCCCTTCACCACCGTCGCCGAACGCCTCAAGCCGGAATCGCTCTACGACCGGTTCGTCGCCTACCGCGAGGGCCTGGGCATGGAGGTGCTGCCGCACACCGGCGGCGCCGCGTTCGGCACCCTCGCCCGGCGGCTGCGGGCCGGCGGCCTGGTCTGCCTGGTCGCCGACCGCGACCTGTCCGCCTCCGGCATCGAGGTGAAGTTCTTCGGCGAGGCCGCGAAGATGCCGGCCGGACCCGCGATGCTCGCGGTGCAGACCGGGGCGATGCTGCTGCCGGTCACCCTGTGGTACGACGAGAGCCCGGTCATGCGGGGGCGGGTGCACCCGGAGATCGAGGTGCCCCAGACCGGGACCCGCGCGGAGAAGGCCGCGGCCATGACGCAGATGATGGCCGACGCGTTCGCCTCCGGCATCGCCGATCATCCTCAGGACTGGCACATGTTGCAGCGGTTGTGGCTCGGTGACCTGGAGCCGCGCGAGCCCGCGCGGCGGACGGACGTGCCGGACGGCGGTGCGTCGGGTATGGATGGGGCGCCCGCGGGCGCGCGGCGGACGGAGCGGTCTTGAGGATCGGAATTGTCTGTCCGTATTCGTGGGACGTCCCCGGGGGCGTCCAGTTCCACGTACGGGATCTGGCCGAGCATCTGATCCGCCTGGGCCACGAGGTGTCGGTCCTCGCCCCGGCGGACGACGAGACACCGCTGCCGCCGTACGTGGTCTCCGCCGGACGCGCCGTACCCGTGCGGTACAACGGCTCGGTCGCCCGGCTCAACTTCGGCTTCCTGTCGGCCGCCCGGGTCCGCCGCTGGCTGCACGACGGCGCCTTCGACGTCATCCACATCCACGAACCCGGCACGCCGTCGGTCGGGCTGCTCGCCTGCTGGGCCGCGCAGGGCCCGATCGTGGCCACCTTCCACACCTCCAACCCGCGCTCCCGCGTCATGATCGCGGCGTATCCGATCCTGCAGCCCGCGCTGGAGAAGATCAGCGCGCGGATCGCGGTGAGCGAGTACGCGCGGCGCACCCTGGTCGAACACCTCGGGGGCGACGCGGTGGTCATCCCCAACGGCGTCGACGTCGACTTCTTCGCCCGGGCCGAGCCGCGGCCGGAGTGGCAGGGCCGCACGATCGGCTTCATAGGACGCATCGACGAGCCCCGCAAGGGACTGCCCGTCCTGATGCGGGCGCTGCCGCGGATCCTCGCGGAGGTTCCGGACGCGCGGCTGCTGGTCGCCGGTCGCGGTGACGAGGAGGAAGCCGTCGCGGAACTGCCCGCCGAGCTGCGGTCGCGGGTGGAGTTCCTGGGGATGGTCAGCGACGAGGACAAGGCGCGGCTGCTGCGCAGCGTGGATCTGTATGTCGCGCCCAACACCGGTGGCGAGTCGTTCGGGATCATTCTCGTCGAGGCGATGTCGGCGGGGGCGCCGGTGCTTGCCAGTGATCTTGACGCGTTCGCGCAGGTTCTGGATCAAGGGGAGGCGGGGGAGTTGTTCGCCAATGAGTCGGCGGAGGCGCTCGCCGCTGCGGCTGTGCGTCTTCTCGGTGATCCGGCGCGTCTGGCGGAGCTGCGGGAGCGGGGGAGTCGGCATGTGCGGCGGTTCGACTGGGGGACTGTCGGGGCCGACATTCTTGCGGTGTACGAGACGGTTGCTTCGGGGGCTGCGGCGGTGGCTACGGATGAGCGGGGGGGGTTTCGGGGGCGGTGGGGGTTGGCTCGGGAGTAGGGGGTCCTGGTCCGCGCATGCGGGGAGTGTCCCCCTGCACACCCCCTCCCGTCGGTTTGGCGAGTGCGGGCCGGTGGGGCTCCTGGTGACTGGGGCGGATGCCCAGTAGGGATACGCCGTGCCGGGCTCGGAAGCGGCGGGCTCGGCGGAGGGGGATCAGTACGGTGGCGCCCAGTACGACGGCTGTCTGGCAGCGGCCTATCAGCGGGACCACGTCTACGGGGAGCGTCAGGGCGGTGATGACTCCTACGGTCGCGTCGAGGAGTTGGCCTCCGCCCCATATCGCGGTGATTTTGCGCAGCTCCTGGCGTAGGGCGGGGGACGACTCCCAGAGACGGTTGCGCTCGGCGGAATCGCCTCCCAGTCGAATCCCGAAGTGGTAGGCGAACGGGCGCTGTGTGAGCAGTGAGCCCGTTATCCACGCGCCCAGTGCCACCGACATGCCTACGTCCTTGAGCAGGAGTACGCGTGGGCTGCCGCTGATCAGTGATGTGGCGGCGGATATGGCCAGCAGGCCGGCGACGAACAGGTCGATGCTGTCCGTGCGGCGGCCGGTGGCCAGGGTCCACACCACGCGGAGGGCAGGGACTGCGCTGCTGAGCAGTAGGGCCAGCCACTGTTCGGCTCCTTGCGCGCGTAGGGCGTAGAAGAGTGCGAGGGGCAGTACGGCGTTGATGGTGAGGGAGCGGGCCAGCGGGCCCCAGGGGCCGTGGCGCTTGTTGGGTTGAGGCATGGGTGGGTCTCCTGGCCGGTGCGAACGGGTGCCGGAAACGCTAGGGACGGGGCCCGTCGGGCGGATCGGAGTACGGGTCGGTTCCCGTGGGCCCTTCTCCACCTCCGGCGTCCACCCACGGGTTGAAGCGGGGCGGCCGGTACTGTGATCCGGCGTGACCACTTTGATCTGGATCGCGGCGGCCCTTGTCGTCATCGGCGTCTATCTGAGCTGGACCGCGGGGCGGCTGGACCGTTTGCACGCGCGTATCGACGCGGCCCGCGCGGCGCTGGACGCGCAGTTGTTGCGCCGTGCCTCGGTGGCCCAGGAGCTGGGGACGTCGGGGCTGCTCGACCCGGCCGCGTCGATCGTGCTCTACGAGGCGGCGCACGAGGCGCGGCAGGCGGCCGAGGAGCAGCGGGAGGTGGCGGAGAGCGGGCTGAGCCAGGCGTTGCGGGCCGTCTTCGACGACGAGGGGCAGTTGGAGGCCGTACGGGAGGCGCCCGGGGGGGAGCAGACGGTCACCGAGCTGACGGCGGCGGTGCGGCGGGTTCCGATGGCGCGGCGGTTCCACAACGACTCCGTACGGGCGGCCCGTGCGGTGCGCCGCCATCGGGTGGTGCGGTGGTTCCGGCTCGCGGGCCATGCGCCGTTTCCGATGGCCTTCGAGATGGACGACGAGCCGCCGGCTGTTCTGGGGGACCGGTCGGCGGGCCGGTGATCCGGGCGGGCCACGAGCCACCGCCTTGCAATTGGCCCTTTTCAGTGGCCCCCGGCAAAGGGTTGTGTGGGCGGCGGAGTACATCCGCCTGCACCGAGTGAGGTCATACCGTGTCCACCACGCCCAACGCCACGTCCGCCACCGCTGCCGCCGGTACGCCCGAGACCGGAACCGCCCGCGTCAAGCGCGGCATGGCCGAGCAGCTCAAGGGCGGCGTGATCATGGATGTCGTCACGCCGGAGGAGGCGAAGATCGCCGAGGACGCCGGCGCCGTCGCGGTGATGGCCCTGGAGCGGGTCCCCGCGGACATCCGCAAGGACGGCGGCGTGGCCCGTATGTCCGATCCGGACATGATCGACGGCATCATCGAGGCGGTTTCCATCCCCGTGATGGCCAAGTCGCGTATCGGGCACTTCGTGGAGGCCCAGGTCCTGCAGTCGCTCGGTGTCGACTACATCGACGAGTCCGAGGTCCTCACCCCGGCCGACGAGGTCAACCACTCCGACAAGTGGGCCTTCACCACCCCGTTCGTCTGCGGCGCGACCAACCTGGGCGAGGCCCTGCGCCGTATCGCCGAGGGCGCTGCCATGATCCGTTCCAAGGGCGAGGCCGGCACCGGCAACGTCGTGGAGGCGGTGCGCCACCTGCGTCAGATCAAGGGTGAGATCGCCAAGCTGCGCGGCTGTGACAACAACGAGCTGTACGCCGCCGCCAAGGAGCTGCGCGCCCCGTTCGAGCTGGTCAAGGAGGTCGCCGAGCTGGGCAAGCTGCCGGTCGTGCTGTTCTCCGCCGGCGGTGTGGCCACACCGGCCGACGCCGCGCTGATGCGCCAGCTCGGCGCCGAGGGCGTCTTCGTGGGCTCCGGCATCTTCAAGTCCGGCGACCCGGCCAAGCGCGCCGCCGCCATCGTGAAGGCCACCACCTTCTACGACGACCCGAAGGTCGTCGCGGACGTCTCCCGCAACCTGGGCGAGGCCATGGTCGGCATCAACTGCGACACCCTCCCCGAGGCCGAGCGCTACGCCAACCGCGGCTGGTGAGCGGACCCGGACACGAGGGAACGGCGAGCGGGAGAGCGACGGACGGATGAGCAACCCCACCATCGGCGTGCTGGCCCTCCAGGGCGATGTGCGCGAGCACCTGACGGCTCTGGCCACCGCGGACGCCCTGGCCAGGCCGGTGCGCCGGCCGGAGGAACTGGCCGAGGTCGACGGCCTGGTCATACCGGGCGGCGAGTCCACGACCATGTCCAAGCTGGCGGTCGTCTTCGGGATGCTGGAGCCGCTGCGGGAGTTCGTGGCTTCCGGCAAGCCGGTCTACGGCACCTGCGCGGGCATGATCATGCTGGCCGACAAGCTGCTGGACGGGCGCGCCGACCAGGAGACCCTGGGCGGCATCGACATGATCGTGCGCCGTAACGCGTTCGGGCGGCAGAACGAGTCCTTCGAGGCGGCCGTCGAGATGGCCGGCGTCGCGGGCGGGCCGGTCGAGGGCGTCTTCATCCGGGCGCCCTGGGTGGAGTCGACGGGCGCCGCCGTCGAGGTCCTGGCCACGTACGACGGGCACACGGTGGCGGTGCGGCAGGGTAACGTCCTCGCCACGTCCTTCCACCCGGAACTCACCGGCGACCACCGGGTGCACGCGTCCTTCGTGGACATGGTGCGCCGCGCCTGACGGTCCCGCAGGGCCCGGGCCGCCGCCCTCGCGTGTGCGGCGGCCCGATCCCGTCCCGGTAGGATCTGTGGCGTTCGTTTCTCAATCTGGTTACGCGAAGGAGACAGGCGGATGTCCGGCCACTCTAAATGGGCTACGACGAAGCACAAGAAGGCCGTGATCGACGCCAAGCGCGGCAAGCTCTTCGCGAAGCTGATCAAGAACATCGAGGTCGCGGCCCGTATGGGCGGCGTCGACCTGGACGGTAACCCGACGCTCTACGACGCCGTCCAGAAGGCGAAGAAGCAGTCGGTCCCGAACAAGAACATCGACTCGGCGATCAAGCGCGGCGGCGGTCTCGAAGCCGGCGGCGCCGAGTACGAGACGATCATGTACGAGGGCTACGGCCCGAACGGTGTCGCGGTGCTCATCGAGTGCCTGACCGACAACCGCAACCGCGCGGCCTCCGACGTCCGCGTGGCCATGACCCGCAACGGCGGTTCGATGGCCGACCCGGGCTCGGTGTCCTACCTGTTCAACCGCAAGGGCGTGGTGATCGTCCCCAAGGGCGAGCTGACCGAGGACGACGTGCTGGCCGCGGTCCTGGACGCGGGCGCCGAGGAGGTCAACGACCTCGGTGAGTCCTTCGAGGTGCTCAGCGAGGCCACCGACGTGGTCGCGGTCCGCACCGCGCTCCAGAAGGAGGGCATCGACTACGACTCGGCCGACACCAACTTCGTGCCGACCATGCAGGTCGAACTGGACGAAGAGGGCGCGCGCAAGATCTTCAAGCTGATCGACGCGCTGGAGGACAGCGACGACGTGCAGAACGTCTTCGCCAACTTCGACGTCCCGGACGAGGTCATGGCCAAGGTCGACGCCTGACGGGCGGACGGCCGCGCACGTGGCGGGCCGGCGGGGACACACCCCGCCGGCCCGTTCTGCGTTGTCAGTGGCAGCCGATACTGTGCTGATCAGGGGCGACACGGCCCCGAGTCGAACAGTTGGTCCAACAGGAGAAGTGGGGGAGCGGGCCGATGAAGGTGCTGGGGGTGGACCCGGGGCTGACCCGCTGCGGCGTCGGCGTGGTCGACGGCGTCGCGGGCCGCCCGCTCACGATGGCCGGCGTCGGCGTCGTACGGACGCCCGCCGACGCCGACATCGCGCACCGCCTGGTCCTCATCGAGCGCGGCATAGAGGAATGGCTCGACGAGCAGCGGCCCGACTGCGTCGCCGTCGAGCGCGTCTTCAGCCAGCACAACGTCCGTACGGTCATGGGCACCGCCCAGGCCAGCGCGGTCGCCATGCTGTGCGCGGCGCGCCGCGGGCTGCCCGTCGCGCTGCACACCCCCAGCGAGGTCAAGGCCGCCGTGACGGGCTCGGGCCGCGCCGACAAGGCGCAGGTCGGAGCCATGGTCACCCGGCTGCTCCGGCTGGACGCGCCGCCGAAACCGGCCGACGCGGCGGACGCGCTCGCGCTGGCCATCTGCCACATCTGGCGCGCCCCCGCCGTCAACCGCCTCCAGCAGGCCCACGCGGCCGGCCGCCTCCAGCAGGCCCAGGCCGCCGCCCGGGCCCGCCCGGCGCCGGCCGGCGTCCGACGTACTCCCGCACGCGCTCTCGGACCGCGCTCCGAGGCACCCCAGAAGGGCACCCGATGATCGCCTTCGTCTCCGGCCCGGTCGCGGCCCTGGCCCCGGACACCGCCGTCGTGGAGGTCGGCGGTATCGGCATGGCCGTGCAGTGCACCCCCGGCACCCTGTCCGGACTGCGCGTCGGCCAGCAGGCCAAACTGGCCACCTCCCTTGTCGTACGGGAAGACTCGCTCACCCTGTACGGCTTCGCGGACGACGACGAGCGGCAGACCTTCGAGCTGCTGCAGACCGCCAGCGGCGTGGGCCCGCGGCTGGCGCAGGCCATGCTCGCGGTGCACTCCCCGGACACGCTGCGCCGCGCCGTCGCCAACGGCGACGAGAAGACGCTCACGGCCGTGCCCGGCATCGGCAAGAAGGGCGCCCAGAAGCTGCTGCTGGAGCTGAAGGACCGGCTCGGCGCCCCCGTCGGCACGGGCGCGGCGGGCGTCGGCAGCGCCGTGACGGCCGGGTGGAGCGACCAGCTGCACGCCGCGCTGATCGGCCTCGGGTACGCCACCCGCGAGGCCGACGAGGCGGTGGCCGCCGTCGCGCCGCAGGCCGAGGCGGCGCTCGCCGAGGGCGCGGCACCGCAGGTGTCGCAGCTGCTCAAGGCGGCCCTCCAGTCGCTGAACCGGGCCCGGTGAGCGCCGTGCGGACCCGGACCGGCAGCCCCGGCCACCCCCGTAAGAACCGCGACGCGAAGCCGGCCGACCGCGCCGGTACGACCACGTGAGGCAGGACGCAGTGAACTGGGACGAGCCCACCGAGCTCCAGGGCGGTACGGAGCAGCGCGACCGGCTGGTGGGGTCCGACGCGGACGGCGAGGACACCGCGGTCGAGGCCGCCCTGCGCCCCAAGGACCTCGATGAGTTCGTGGGCCAGGAGCGGGTGCGCGAACAGCTCGACCTGGTGCTGCGCGCGGCCCGCGCCCGCGGCGCCACCGCCGACCACGTCCTGCTCTCCGGCGCCCCCGGCCTCGGCAAGACCACCCTCTCCATGATCATCGCCGCCGAGATGGGCGCCCCGATCCGCATCACCTCCGGCCCCGCCATCCAGCACGCCGGCGACCTGGCCGCCATCCTGTCCTCCCTCCAGGAGGGCGAGGTGCTCTTCCTCGACGAGATCCACCGGATGTCCCGGCCCGCCGAGGAAATGCTCTACATGGCCATGGAGGACTTCCGCGTCGACGTGATCGTCGGCAAGGGCCCCGGAGCCACCGCCATCCCCCTGGAGCTGCCGCCCTTCACCCTGGTCGGCGCCACCACCCGGGCCGGCCTGCTCCCCCCGCCGCTGCGCGACCGCTTCGGCTTCACCGGCCACATGGAGTTCTACGCCCCCGGCGAACTGGAACGCGTCATCCACCGCTCCGCCGGACTGCTCGACGTCCACATAGAAGCCGAGGGCGCCGCGGAGATCGCCGGGCGCTCCCGCGGCACCCCCCGCATCGCCAACCGCCTGCTGCGCCGCGTGCGCGACTACGCCCAGGTCAAGGCGGACGGCGTGATCACCCGCGAGACCGCCGCCCAGGCCCTGGACGTCTACGAGGTCGACGGCCGCGGCCTGGACCGCCTGGACCGGGCGGTGCTGAGCGCGCTGCTCAAGCTGTTCGGCGGCGGCCCGGTGGGCCTGTCCACCCTGGCCGTAGCGGTGGGGGAGGAGCGTGAGACCGTCGAGGAGGTCGCCGAACCGTTCCTCGTACGGGAGGGCCTGCTCGCCCGTACCCCCCGGGGCCGCATCGCCACCCCCGCCGCCTGGACCCACCTGGGCCTGACCCCGCCCCACCAGCAGGCAGGGGGAACCGGGCAGCAGGGCCTCTTCGGGGCGTGACGGCGCGGGGACTCGCCGGGTCAGGAACCGCGGTGCCATGCTGGGCGTTGTTCCACTGGTGCGGACTCGCTTAGACTCCGCCGATGCCGACCGTATGGTCCGGCATTCCCACCCCCGTATATCAGACCGCCGCGCCGCGGTCGTGCGAAGGATTTCCGTCCCGTGAGTATCGTGACTCTCCTCCCCTTCATCGTCCTCATCGGGGCCATGTTCCTGATGACCCGCTCCGCCAAGAAGAAGCAGCAGCAGGCGGCGCAGATGCGCGACGAGATGCAGCCCGGCACCGGCATCCGGACGATTGGGGGCATGTACGCCACCGTCAAGGAGATCCACGACGACACCGTCCTCCTTGAGGTGGCCCCGGGCGTGCACGCCCTCTACGCCAAGAACGCGGTCGGCGCCGTCCTCGCGGACGAGGAGTACAACCGCATCCTCGACGGTGCCGAGGGCAAGGACCACCCGGTCGTCCCGGACGACGCCTCCTCGCTGACCGAGGCCGCCCCGGCCGCCACCGCCGCGGACGACAAGGCCGACGACAAGCCCGCGAACCTGGACAAGTCGCCGAAGGCTGACCTCTCCAAGTCCGAGCCCGCCGCCGACGCGAAGGACGCCGAGAAGGCCGAGGCCGCCGAGCCGGCGGAGAAGACCGAGGCCGCCGACGAGGCCGGCACCGGCACGCAGGCGGGCAAGGCCGACAAGAAGGACGGCGGCGCCGACGCGAAGTAGCCACGCGCCGAAGGAACCGCGGCGCGCCGTTCGAGCGGTGCGCTGCGGTTCCCGGACGGTCTAGGCTCCGGCGGGGGCACGTCCCCACTACACTTCGTGGCCGCCCGGCACGGCACCGTGCCGGGCGGTTGGACAGGGAGATACGAGAAGGTGGCAGCACCGAAAAAGGGCCGCAGGTCTCCTGGGGGCCAGGGAAGGCCGGGGCGCACCCTGGTCCTGATCGTGATCGCCATGGTGGCGCTGGTCGGCGGCATGTTCGCCTCCGGGACCTCGACGCCCAGGCTGGGCATCGACCTCGCGGGCGGCACGAGCTTCACGCTCCAGGCCCGCAACCAGCCCGGCAAGCCCAACGCGATCAACGAGACCAACATGAAGACCGCCGCGGGCATCATGGAGCGGCGGGTCAACGGTCTCGGTGTGTCCGAGGCCGAGGTCCAGACCCAGGGCACCAACCACATCGTCGTCAACATCCCCAAGGGGACGGACGCGAAGCAGGCCCGCCAGCAGGTCGGTACCACCGCTCAGCTCGGCTTCCGGCCGGTGCTGGCCGCCACCGCCGGTACGAAGACGCCGTCGGCCACCCCGAGCCCCTCCGCGAGCAGCGGCAAGAAGGACGACGGGAAGAAGGGCGACGACAAGAAGGACGGCGAGAAGGCGGAAGGAAAGCCCTCCGCGACGCCGTCCGCGAGCAACACCACCCAGGGCCGCGCCGTGACCAGCGCCCTCAAGAAGGGCCCGTCCGAGACGCCGAGCGCCTCCGGCAGCCCCTCGGCCAAGCCGGGCGACTCCGCGTCGCCGCAGCCCTCCACGGGCGGTGACCAGATCCCGGCCGCGCTGCAGAAGCAGTTCGCCGACCTGGACTGCTCCACCCCCCAGGCGCGCTCGCAGGCCAGTGAGAAGGCCGCCAACGCCAAGCCCACCGACCAGGTCGTCTCCTGCAAGGAGGACGGCACGCAGAAGTACGCGCTGGGCCCGGTCGCCGTCGAGGGCACCGATGTCAAGGACGCCTCCGCGGTGTTCGAGGCCCAGTCGGGCCAGGGCTGGATCGTCCAGATGGACTTCACCGGCGCCGGCGGCAAGAAGTTCGCGGACGTCACCGGCAAGCTCGCCGCCAAGGCGCAGCCGCAGAACCAGTTCGCCATCGTGCTCGACGGCCAGACCATCTCCGCCCCGTCGGTCAGCAAGGCCATCCCCGGCGGACAGGCCACCATCTCCGGCGGCTTCGACCAGAAGAGCGCCGGGGACCTGGCGAACATGCTGTCCTACGGTGCCCTGCCGCTCTCCTTCAAGATCGCCGACGAGACCACGGTCACCGCGGCGCTCGGCGGCGAGCAGCTCCAGGCGGGCCTGATCGCGGGCGCCATCGGCCTCGCGCTGGTCGTCGTCTACCTGGTCGCCTACTACCGCGGCCTGGCCCTGGTCGCGCTCGCGAGCCTCGCGGTCTCCGCGGTCCTGACGTACACGATCATGACGTTGCTGGGCCCGGCCATCGGCTTCGCGCTGAACCTGCCGGCCGTCTGCGGCGCCATCGTCGCCATCGGCATCACCGCCGACTCCTTCATCGTCTACTTCGAACGCATCCGGGACGAGATCCGCGAGGGCCGCACGCTGCGCCCGGCCGTCGAACGCGGCTGGCCGCGGGCCCGGCGCACCATCCTGGTCTCCGACTTCGTGTCGTTCCTGGCCGCGTTCGTGCTGTTCATCGTCACCGTCGGCAAGGTCAAGGGCTTCGCGTTCACGCTGGGCCTGACCACGCTCCTGGACATCGTCGTGGTCTTCCTCTTCACCAAGCCCCTGATGACCCTGCTGGCCCGGCGGAAGTTCTTCGCCGGCGGCCACCCCTGGTCGGGACTGGACCCCAAGCGCCTGGGCGCCAAGCCGCCGCTGCGCCGCCGTCGCACCACCGCCCCCACCGAGACGAAGGAGGCGTGAGATGTCGAAGCTCGGCAACATCGGCGCCCGGCTCTACCGCGGTGAGGTCGGTTACGACTTCATCGGCAAGCGGAAGATCTGGTATGGCATCTCGATCCTGATCACCATCACGGCCATCGTCGGCCTGGCGGTGCGCGGCATGAACCTGGGCATCGAGTTCAACGGTGGCGCGGTCTTCACCACGCCGTCGACGAGCGTGTCCTCCTCCGAGGCGGAGCACAAGGCCGAGGCCGCGGCCGAGGGCCACCAGGCCATGGTGCAAAAGCTCGGCAACGGTGGTCTGCGCATCCAGATCAGCGAGCTGGACACCGAGCAGTCCGTGCCGGTGCAGGAGGCCCTGGCCAAGGACCTGAATGTCCCGGTCAAGGACATCAACACCCAGCTCGTCGGCCCCAGCTGGGGTGAGGAGATCGCCAACAAGGCGTGGATGGGCCTGGGGATCTTCATGATCCTCGTGGTGATCTACCTGGCCATCGCCTTCGAGTGGCGGATGGCGCTGGCGGCCCTGATCGCGCTGATCCACGACCTGACGATCACCGTCGGTGTGTACGCGCTGGTCGGCTTCGAGGTCACCCCGGGCACCGTCATCGGTCTGCTGACGATCCTCGGTTACTCGCTCTACGACACCGTCGTGGTCTTCGACAGCCTCAAGGAGGCGTCGAGGGACGCCACCAAGCAGACCCGTTACACCTACAGCGAGCTGGCCAACCGCAGCATCAACTCGACCCTGGTGCGGTCCATCAACACCACGGTCGTGGCGCTGCTGCCGGTCGCCGGTCTGCTCTTCGTCGGTGGCGGCCTGCTCGGCGCCGGGATGCTCAACGACATCTCGCTCGCCCTGTTCGTCGGCCTGGCGGCCGGCGCGTACTCCTCGATCTTCATCGCGACCCCGCTGGTCGCCGACCTCAAGGAGCGCGACCCGGCCATGAAGGCGCTGGCCAAGCGGGTTCGCGCGAAGCGCGCCGCGGCTGCCGCCAAGGCCGGCGGGCCGGAGCGGCCGGAGGACGCCGCGGCGGACGCCGTGGACGAGGACGCGCCGCAGGACGCGGACGACGCCGAGGACACGGCGGCGGCCGGCAGCGGCATGGCCGGCCGGCGCCACCAGCCCGCGTCCCGGGGCCGGGGCCGCGGCCGCCCGTCGGGCAAGCGCCGATGAGCGCCCCCGAGGGTCTGCGGGAGCTGCTGCTCAGCCGTATCGCGGACGTGCCCGACTATCCGAAGCCCGGCGTGGTCTTCAAGGACATCACGCCGCTGCTCGCGGACCCGGCCGCCTTCGGCGCGCTGACCGACGCGTTCGCCGCGCTGTGCGAGCAGTACGCGGCCGACAAGGTCGTGGGCCTGGAGGCGCGTGGGTTCATCCTGGCCGCTCCGGTGGCCGTACGGGCCGGCATCGGCTTCGTGCCCGTACGCAAGGCGGGCAAGCTGCCCGGGGCGACGCTCCGGCAGGCGTACGACCTGGAATACGGCACGGCCGAGATCGAGATACACGCCGATGCGCTCAAGCCGGGCGACCGGGTGCTGGTCATCGACGATGTGCTGGCCACCGGCGGTACGGCCGAGGCGTCGCTGGAGCTCATCCGCCGGGCCGGGGCCGAGGTCGCGGGCGTCGCGGTCCTGCTGGAGCTGGGTTTCCTGGCCGGGCGGCAGCGGCTGGAGGCGGGCCTGAAGGGCGCTCCGACGGAGGCCCTGATCACGGTCTGAGGTGACAACGCCGTAGCGGAGCGGGCCCCGGGATCATCCCGGGGCCCGCTCCGGCGTACGGGGAACCGGAGCCGCCGGGTCCGGTGCCGGGGGCGTCCGGCGCGGCCCGAGTCCCTTCGTAACGCGCAGGCAAAAGAGCGCTCGGAAACAATTCCGGATGCCCTTTTGTTGTGATCTGTCGCCAGATAAAGATCCGGAGGCTGCCCAGGAGCCACGGCTCCGAGGTCGCTACCATGGCACCCTGACCAGGTTCGTGGTCTTGAGGTCCGGACCGCCTTGAGGAGTGCTCTTGCCAGACGAGGCCCAGCCGCTTTCTCCCGGACTCCGCCCGGGGGCGTCGCAGTCCGCCCACCCGGACCGGCCCGGCCCCGCGGACGCGGCCGCCTCGGGAACGCAGAAGGCGCAGAAGCAGAGCGACGGCACCGGTGTGCCCAGGTCCCAGCCGCCCGCCGTCCGGCCCGCCGCGTCGCCCGTACCGGCCAAGCCCGCCCCGCCCGTCTACACCGGCCGCTCGGGCTCCTCGAACCGGGTACGGGCCCGCCTGGCCCGCCTCGGCGTGCAGCGGCAGAGCCCGTACAACCCCGTCCTGGAACCGCTGCTGCGGATCGTGCGCAGCAACGACCCGAAGATCGAGGCCGCCACGCTGCGGCAGGTCGAGCGCGCCTACCAGGTCGCCGAGCGCTGGCACCGCGGCCAGAAGCGCAAGAGCGGCGACCCGTACATCACCCACCCCCTCGCGGTCACCACGATCCTCGCCGAGCTGGGCATGGACCCGGCCACCCTCATGGCGGGCCTGCTGCACGACACCGTCGAGGACACCGAATACGGCCTGGACACCCTGCGCCGCGACTTCGGCGACCAGGTCGCGCTGCTGGTGGACGGCGTCACCAAGCTGGACAAGGTCAAGTTCGGTGAGGCCGCGCAGGCCGAGACCGTGCGCAAGATGGTCGTGGCGATGGCCAAGGACCCGCGGGTCCTGGTGATCAAGCTGGCCGACCGGCTGCACAACATGCGCACCATGCGCTACCTCAAGCGCGAGAAGCAGGAGAAGAAGGCCCGCGAGACGCTGGAGATCTACGCTCCGCTGGCGCACCGCCTGGGCATGAACACCATCAAGTGGGAACTGGAGGACCTCGCCTTCGCGATCCTCTACCCCAAGATGTACGACGAGATCGTGCGGCTCGTCGCCGAGCGCGCCCCCAAGCGGGACGAGTATCTGGCCATAGTGACCGACGAGGTCCAGGCCGACCTGCGCGCGGCGCGCATCAAGGCCACCGTCACCGGCCGGCCCAAGCACTACTACAGCGTCTACCAGAAGATGATCGTGCGGGGCCGCGACTTCGCCGAGATCTACGACCTGGTGGGCATCCGCGTCCTCGTCGACACCGTCCGCGACTGCTACGCGGCGCTCGGCACCGTCCACGCCCGGTGGAATCCGGTCCCGGGGCGGTTCAAGGACTACATCGCGATGCCCAAGTTCAACATGTACCAGTCGCTGCACACGACCGTGATCGGTCCCAGCGGCAAGCCGGTCGAGCTCCAGATCCGTACGTTCGACATGCACCGGCGCGCGGAGTACGGCATCGCCGCGCACTGGAAGTACAAGCAGGAAGCCGTGGCCGGCGCGTCCAAGGTGCGGACCGACGTACCGAAGAACAAGGACGATGCCGTCAACGACATGGCGTGGCTGCGCCAGCTGCTGGACTGGCAGAAGGAGACCGAGGACCCGGGCGAGTTCCTGGAGTCGCTGCGCTTCGACCTGTCCCGCAACGAGGTCTTCGTCTTCACGCCGAAGGGGGACGTCATAGCGCTGCCCGCCGGTGCCACTCCCGTGGACTTCGCGTACGCCGTCCACACGGAGGTCGGCCACCGGACGATAGGCGCCCGGGTCAACGGGCGGCTCGTACCGCTCGAATCGACCCTGGACAACGGCGACCTCGTGGAGGTCTTCACCTCCAAGGCGCCCGGCGCGGGACCGTCCCGCGACTGGCTGGGCTTCGTGAAGTCGCCGCGCGCCCGCAACAAGATCCGCGCGTGGTTCTCCAAGGAGCGCCGCGACGAGGCCATCGAGCAGGGCAAGGACGCCATCGCCCGCGCGATGCGCAAACAGAACCTGCCGATCCAGCGCATCCTGACCGGCGACTCGCTGGTCACCCTCGCCCACGAGATGCGCTACCCGGACATCTCGTCCCTGTACGCCGCCATCGGCGAGGGCCATGTCACGGCGCAGAGCGTCGTACAGAAGCTGGTCCAGGCGCTCGGCGGACAGGACGAGGCGACCGAGGACATCGCCGAGTCCACCCCGATCCGCCCGCGCTCCAAGCGGCGCTCCAGCGCCGACCCGGGCGTGGTGGTCAAGGGCGTCGACGACGTATGGGTGAAGCTGGCCCGCTGCTGTACGCCGGTGCCGGGCGACCCGATCATCGGCTTCGTCACCCGCGGCAACGGCGTCTCGGTGCACCGCGCCGACTGCGTCAACGTCGACTCGCTGTCCAAGCAGCCGGAGCGCATCCTCGACGTCGAGTGGGCGCCCACCCAGTCCTCGGTCTTCCTCGTCGCCATCCAGGTCGAGGCGCTGGACCGCTCCCGGCTGCTGTCGGACGTCACCCGCATCCTCTCCGACCAGCACGTCAACATCCTGTCCGCGGCCGTCCAGACCTCCCGCGACCGGGTGGCCACCTCCCGCTTCACCTTCGAGATGGGCGACCCGAAGCATCTGGGGCACGTCCTGAAGGCGGTACGGAGCGTGGAGGGCGTGTACGACGTGTACCGCGTGACGTCGGCCCGCCGGCCGTAGGCAACGACCACGTACGAGGGCCCCGGTACGGATCTCCGTACCGGGGCCCTCGCGTACGGCCGCTCAGCCGCCGAACTCCTCAAGACCCTTCAGGGCCTGGTCCAGCAGTGCCTGCCGGCCCTCCAGCTCGCGGGCGAGCTTGTCCGCCTTGGCGTCGTTGCCCGCCGCGCGCGCCGCGTCGATCTGCTTCTGCAGCTTGTCGACCGCGTCCTGGAGCTGTCCGGTCAGACCCGCCGCACGCGCCCGCGCCTCGGGGTTGGTGCGCCGCCACTCGGCTTCCTCGGACTCCTGGATGGCCCGCTCGACGGCGTGCATCCGGCCCTCGATCTTCGGACGGGCGTCCCGCGGTACGTGGCCGATGGCCTCCCACCGCTCGTTGATCGAACGGAACGCGGCCCGCGCCGCCTTCAGGTCCTGGACGGGGAGCAGCTTCTCGGCCTCGGCGACCAGCTCCTCCTTGCGCGTCAGATTCTCCCGCTGCTCGGCGTCGCGCTCCGCGAACACCTCGCTGCGCGCCTGGAAGAAGATGTCCTGGGCGCCGCGGAAGCGGTTCCACAGGTCGTCCTCGTGCT
Source organism: Streptomyces sp. NRRL F-5755 (assembly GCF_001279365.1). Taxonomy (NCBI): domain Bacteria; kingdom Bacillati; phylum Actinomycetota; class Actinomycetes; order Kitasatosporales; family Streptomycetaceae; genus Streptomyces; species Streptomyces sp. NRRL F-5755. Next base: position 38,264 of record NZ_LGCW01000268.1, read on the forward strand.
CGCGCTGGGCGCGGCCCGCGGCCTTCCAGTCCGCCATCAGCTCGCGGTAGCGGGCCGCGGTCGGCCCCCAGTCCGTCGAGCCGGACAGCGCCTCGGCCTCGGCGACCAGCCGCTCCTTGGTCTTGCGGGCCTCCTCGCGCTGGGCGTCCAGCGAGGCGAAGTGGGCCTTGCGCCGCTTGGAGAACGCCGAGCGGGCGTGCGAGAAGCGGTGCCACAGCTCGTCGTCGGACTTGCGGTCCAGGCGCGGCAGGCTCTTCCAGGAGTCCACCAGGGCCCGCAGCCGCTCGCCGGCCGCCCGCCACTGCTCGCTGGCCGCCAGCTCCTCGGCCTCGGCGACCAGCTTCTCCTTGGCCTGCCGGGCCTCGTCGCTCTGCCGCGCCTTTTGGGCCTTGCGTTCCTCGCGGCGCGCCTCGACATCGGCGACCAGCTGGTCCAGCCGCTTGCGCAGGGCGTCGAGGTCGCCCACCGCGTGGTGCTCGTCGACCTGCTGCCGCAGATGGCCGATCGCGGCCATCGCGTCCTTGGCGGACAGGTCGGTGGTCCTGACCCGCCGTTCGAGGAGGCCGATCTCGACGACCAGGCCCTCATACTTGCGCTCGAAGTAGGCGAGGGCCTCTTCGGGGGTTCCCGCCTGCCACGATCCGACGACCTGCTCGCCGTCGGCGGTACGCACGTACACGGTCCCCGTCTCGTCGACGCGGCCCCATGGGTCGCTGCTCACAGCGCCTCCTCCACATGATGCCGACGGGGCGCGTCGCCCCCCGGCATCGTCCACAGTTTCTGTCCGGCGGGGCAGCGCCCCGGCCGGTCCGACGGGTGTCTTGCGGGTGCGGGTGGCAGCCGTCGGAGCAGGCACCCTACACAACGCCAATCTAGGCGACCGGCGGGCCGGCTGTCCGCATCCAGCGCGACCGAAATTTCGCGGTTCGCACACCGCGCGGGCGGCTCCGGCGCGCCCGGGGGCGCGCCGGTCAGGATCTGGCGACCGTCGCCCGGTTGATCACCACCGTCGCGTTGGGCGCGGTGTTGCCCGTCGACGGATCGGGCGTCGAGCCCGCCCCGGCGATCTTCTTCAGGACGTCCATGCCCTCGGTGATCGTGCCGAAGGGCGTGTAGTTCGGGGGCAGCTTGCTGTCCTGGTAGACGAGGAAGAACTGGCTGCCGCCGCTGTTGCGGGTCTTGTCGCTCTTGCCGTCGTAGCGGTTGGCCATCGCGACCGTGCCCGCCGGATAGACGTCGCCCTTGAGCTTGGGGTCCTTCAGGTTCTCGTCCGGGATCGTGTAGCCGGGCGTGCCCGCGCCGGTGCCGGTCGGGTCACCGCACTGCAGGACGTAGATGCCCTCGTCGACCAGGCGGTGGCACTTGCTGTGGTCGAAGAACTTCTCGCCCGCCAGGAAACGGAAGGAGTTGACGGTGTGCGGCGCCTTCGCGGCGTCCAGCTTGATCCCTATGTCGCCGCAGGTCGTCTCCAGCTTCATCGCGTAGGCGGCGGAGGTGTCGACGGACATCTCCGGTTCCTTCTTCCAGGTCTTCTTGGAGGGGGAGCCCGGGGCCGGCTTGCCGCACGGGTCGGCGGCCTTGCCCGGGCTCGGCGCCGCGGCGTCCGTGGTGCTGCCGTCGCCGCCGGCCAGCCCGACCGAGGCGTACGCCGCCGCGCCCGCGGCCAGCGCGACCGCCAGGGCCGACGCGACGATCACATTGCGGCGCTTGGCCTTGCGCCGGGCCGCGTCCCGCCGCTGCTGCTGGCGCTCGTACTTCTCACGGGCGAGCTGCCGCCGCCGTTGATCGCTGCTGACCACCGGTCGTCTCCTAGGTGTGCGCTGAGGTCTGCCGTGGGCCGTACCGTATACGGGTTCGCCCGGGTGGGAGTGCCGCCGGTAGGCTCTGGAACAGCCGAAATCTTCCGGATCGCCGTGGGCGATCCGTCCGCCGCCGTCGAATGTTGAGGACGAACGTGCTCATTGCCGGGTTCCCCGCCGGGGCCTGGGGGACCAACTGTTACCTGGTCGCCCCGGCCGCGGGTGAGGAGTGCGTGATCATCGACCCGGGCCACCGGGCCGCACAGGGCGTCGAGGAAGCGCTGAAGAAGCACCGGCTCAAGCCCGTCGCCGTCGTCCTCACCCACGGCCACATCGACCATGTCGCCTCGGTCGTCCCGGTGTGCGGCGCGCACGACGTGCCCGCGTGGATCCACCCCGAGGACCGCTACATGATGAGCGACCCGGAGAAGGCGCTCGGCGCCTCCATCGGGCAGCAGCTCATGGGCGAGCTGACGGTGGGGGAGCCGGACGACGTCAAGGAGCTGGGCGACGGCGCGAAGCTGGAGCTGGCCGGGCTGGAGTTCTCGGTCGCGCACGCACCGGGCCATACCAAGGGGTCGGTGACCTTCCGGATGCCCGAGCAGGCGGACGTTCCGCCGGTCTTCTTCTCGGGCGACCTGCTGTTCGCCGGCTCCATCGGACGTACCGACCTGCCGGGCGGCGACCACGCCGAGATTCTGCGGTCGCTGGAGCGCGTATGCCTGCCGCTCCAGGACGAGACCGTCGTGCTGTCCGGCCACGGCCCCCAGACCACCATCGGCCGCGAGCGCGCCACCAACCCGTTCCTGCGGGAGGTGGCCGCCGGCCTCGGAGACGGCGCACCGCACCGCCCGGCTCCGCGACGAGGAATGTGACGAGAACTTCGTGAGCACCTTCAAGGCCCCCAAGGGCACCTACGACCTGATCCCGCCGCAGTCCGCCACCTACCTGGCGGTCCGCGACGCGATCTCCGGACCTCTCAAGCGCTCCGGGTACGGGTACATCGAGACGCCCGGCTTCGAGAACGTCGAGCTGTTCGCGCGCGGCGTCGGCGAGTCCACCGACATCGTGACCAAGGAGATGTACGCCTTCGAGACCAAGGGCGGCGACAGGCTCGCGCTGCGCCCCGAGGGCACCGCCTCCGTACTGCGCGCCGCGCTGGAGGCCAACCTCCACAAGGCGGGCAACCTCCCCGTCAAGCTCTGGTACTCCGGTTCGTACTACCGCTACGAGCGTCCGCAGAAGGGCCGCTACCGCCACTTCTCCCAGGTCGGCGCGGAGGCCATCGGTGCCGAGGACCCGGCGCTGGACGCCGAGCTGATCATCCTGGCCAACGACGCCTACCGCTCGCTGGGGCTGAAGAACTTCCGCATCCTGCTGAACTCGCTCGGCGACAAGGAGTGCCGCCCCGTCTACCGGGCCGCCCTCCAGGAGTTCCTGTACGGGCTCGACTTGGACGAGGACACCCGCCGCCGCGCCGAGATCAACCCGCTGCGGGTGCTGGACGACAAGCGCCCGGACGTGCAGAAGCAGCTGGTCGGCGCGCCGCTGCTGCGCGACCACCTGTGCGAGGCGTGCAAGGCGTACCACGAGCAGGTGCGCGAGCTGCTGACCGCGGCGGGCGTCGCGTACGAGGACGACCCGAAGCTGGTGCGCGGGCTGGACTACTACACCCGTACGACCTTCGAGTTCGTCCACGACGGCCTGGGCTCGCAGTCCGCGGTCGGCGGCGGCGGGCGCTACGACGGCCTGTCCGAGATGATCGGCGGCCCCGCGCTGCCGTCGGTGGGCTGGGCGCTCGGCGTGGACCGCACGGTCCTCGCGCTGGAGGCCGAGGGCGTCGAGCTGGAGCTGCCCGCGAGCACCGCGGTCTTCGCCGTGCCGCTCGGCGAGGAGGCCCGCCGGACGCTGTTCGGCACGGTCACCGAGCTGCGCCGGGCCGGGGTCGCCACCGACTTCGCGTACGGCGGCAAGGGCCTGAAGAACGCCATGAAGTCGGCGAACCGCTCGGGCGCCCGCTTCGCGGTCGTCGCGGGTGAGCGCGATCTGGCCGAAGGCGTCGTCCAGCTCAAGGACCTGGAGAGCGGCGAGCAGACCCCGGTCGCGCTGGACGCGGTGGCCGAAGAGGTCCGCCGCCGGCTCGGCTGATCCCGTCCGCCTCTGTACGGGGCGCCCGTGATCGGGTAGGAGGCCCCCTTCCGGCCGTCCACCGTGCTGTGCGCGCGGTGGCTCGGAAGGGGGCCTTTATGCGCAGCGAACGGTGGTCGCGTGTCCGGTTGGGGCAGAATGAGGGCCCGGCGCGCGCCAGTTGGAACGCGCTCTCCGCTCACTCCCCAAGGCACCGACGGAACGGCGATATGACGACGACAGCGCTTGACGACGTGTCCACCGGCGACGATCACCCGCGCCGTGGCGGCGGCCCGACCGGTTCGGGACGGGGCCTGGCCTGGCTGCTGGTGGTCACCAGCGCCCTGGGACTCCTCGCGTCCTGGGTGATCACCCTGGACAAGATCGAGCTGCTGAAGGACCCCAACTTCAAGCCGGCCTGCAGCCTGAGCCCGATCGTCTCCTGCGGCAGCGTGATGCAGAGCCCGCAGGCCGAGGTCTTCGGTTTCCCCAACCCGGTGGCCGGCCTCATCGCGTTCGGCGTGGTCATCGGGATCGGCGTCGGGCTGCTCGCGGGCGCCCGCTACCGCGCCTGGTACTGGATCGGCCTGAACATCGGCACCCTCGCGGGGTCCGTGTTCTGCATGTGGCTGATGTCCCAGTCGCTGTACGTGATCAACTCGCTGTGCCTGTGGTGCACGCTGACCTGGTGCGTCACGATCCTGATGTTCTGGTACACCACCGTGCACAACCTCAAGCACGGGATCATCCCGGCGCCGGAGGGGCTGCGCAAGGCGGTGCTGGAGTTCCACTGGGTCGTGCCGGTGCTCTGGTACGGCGTGATCGCGCTGCTGATCCTCACCAAGTGGTGGTCCTACTGGAGCAGCCTGATCTGAGCTGCCGAACGCGGCCGGGGGCCGGTCGGCGCGGGTGCCGACCGGTCCCCGGCCGCGTTGTCAGTGGTGTGGCTTAGGCTCTGAACCGTGGAGCCCGACCTGTTCACCGCCGCTGCCGAAGACCGCCAGGAGAAAGACCCCACGGGGTCGCCCCTCGCCGTACGGATGCGTCCGCGCACCCTCGACGAGGTCGTCGGCCAGCAGCACCTGCTCAAGCCGGGCTCGCCCCTGCGCCGCCTGGTCGGCGAGGGCAACGGCGGCCCCGCCGGACCGTCCTCCGTCTTCCTGTGGGGCCCGCCCGGCATCGGCAAGACGACGCTCGCGTACGTGGTCAGCCAGGCCACGAACAAGCGCTTCGTGGAGCTGTCGGCGATCACCGCAGGCGTCAAGGAGGTGCGCGCCGTCATCGACGGCGCCCGCCGCGCCTCCGGCGGCTACGGCAAGGAGACCGTCCTCTTCCTCGACGAGATCCACCGCTTCAGCAAGGCCCAGCAGGACTCCCTGCTGCCCGCGGTCGAGAACCGCTGGGTGACGCTGATCGCCGCGACGACCGAGAACCCGTACTTCTCGGTGATCTCCCCGCTGCTCTCCCGCTCCCTCCTGCTGACGCTCGAACCGCTGACCGACGACGACCTGCGCGGCCTGCTGCGGCGCGCGCTGACCGACGCGCGGGGGCTGGCGGGCGCGGTCACGCTGCCCGAGGACACCGAGGCGCATCTGCTGCGCATCGCCGGCGGCGACGCCCGCCGCGCGCTCACGGCCCTGGAGGCCGGGGCCGGGTCCGCGATCTCCAAGGGCGAGAAGGAGATCACCCTCCAGACCCTGGAGGAGTCCGTCGACCGGGCCGCCGTGAAGTACGACCGGGCCGGTGACCAGCACTACGACGTCGCCAGCGCCCTGATCAAGTCCATCCGCGGCTCGGACGTGGACGCGGCACTGCACTATCTCGCGCGGATGATCGAGGCGGGGGAGGACCCGCGGTTCATCGCCCGGCGGCTGATGATCTCGGCGAGCGAGGACATCGGGCTGGCCGACCCGTCGGCGCTGCAGACCGCGGTGGCCGCCGCCCAGGCCGTCGCGATGATCGGCTTCCCGGAGGCCCGGATCACGCTCAGCCAGGCCACGATCGCGCTGGCGCTGGCCCCCAAGTCCAACGCGGCCTATCTGGCGATCGACGCCGCCCTCGCGGACGTACGGGCCGGACTCGCGGGCCCCGTGCCGCCGCACCTGCGCGACAGCCACTACAAGGGCGCCGAGAAACTGGGGCACGGCAAGGGCTATCAGTATCCGCACGACCTTCCCGGCGGCATCGCGGCCCAGCAGTACGCCCCCGACGAGGTGCACGGGAAGCGGTATTACACGCCTACGCGGTACGGCTCCGAGGCGCGGTATGCGGATGTGACCGAGCGGGTGCGGAGCCGCCTGCGCGGCGAGGAGCCGTAGTCGGCCGCGCCCACGGGGCTTCGGCTCGTCGCCGGGGGTCGGGTCCGTCGCGGCTGACGGCCGTCCTCAAACGCCGGACGGGCTGGAGGTGCACGGGCTTGATGCGAATCGAGCCCGTCCGGCGAAGGCGGCTCTACGGTTCACCCGGAAGCCGCCGCGTCGAACAGCGTGTGCATCGCGCGGCGCAGTTCCGAGACGTCCCGGACCGGGGCCGGGAAGTCGAAGCGGGCGTCGAAGGAGTGGCGGGCGGCGTCGGTGAAGCGGACGCGCAGGCCGAAGCGGTCCAGGGCCACCGGTACGGCGTGGTCGCGGAAGTCCCGGGCACGCCGGGACCGCTCGCCGAGCAGGGTGCACAGGCCGCGTACCTGGTCACTGTGGGCCGAGTGCAGATGCTGGAGCAGTTCCGCCTCGTGGGCCGCCAGCGGGTCCGGCTCGGCCGCGGCGAACTCCTCCGGTTCCACGGACTGCGCGCCCCACAGGTCGTCCACGGCGGCCTCGCCGACCTCCATGCGCAGCATCATCCAGGCGGGCCGCCCGAACATGCCCGGCGGCGGGTCCGGCTGGAGGGCCTCGCCGATGCCGAGCAGTTCGCCGACGGGGTGCCGCTCGGCGAGCAGCATCGCGGCGCGGGCGCGCTCGTCGTTGCGTACGGGGGTGAGCCAGCCGGCGACCCAGGCCCGGCCGCGGATGCGGTGCGGTACCGAGACGGGTGCCACGTCGGTGATCTCCATCACGGCGGTGAGGTCGTCGTCCTGGGCGTGGGCGGCGGCCCGGGCGGCCGCGGAGTCCCCGGGAACCAGCAGGAGCACGTCACCAGCACCGGTGACCGTACGGCATACTGGTGCGGAGAGTCCGGCGTCGTCGGGGTCCTCGATTCCGGGGATGCCGAGCGAGGCCATACCATTGGACTCGACGAGGGTTCGTACGCGCTCGGCGGCGGTTGGCTGCTGGGCGTCTTCCACGGGACGCGGCTGACCCATCCCAGTGCTCTGACCAGCACCGGGCAGGGGGATCCCAGGTCGAAACATGCGTTCTCCTCGCAGTAAGGTAAGCCTAACCTAACTTACATGGAGGTCTGTTCCACGTGAACCAGTCGCGTCCCAAGGTCAAGAAGTCGCGCGCGCTCGGCATCGCGCTGACGCCGAAGGCCGTCAAGTACTTCGAGGCCCGTCCTTACCCGCCCGGCGAGCACGGCCGTGGCCGCAAGCAGAACAGTGACTACAAGGTCCGTCTGCTGGAGAAGCAGCGTCTGCGCGCTCAGTACGACATCAGCGAGCGTCAGATGGTGCGCGCCTACGACCGCGCTCGGAAGGTCGAAGGCAAGACAGGCGAAGCGCTGATCATCGAGCTTGAGCGCCGTCTGGACGCGCTCGTCCTGCGTTCGGGCATCGCCCGGACGATCTACCAGGCCCGTCAGATGGTCGTCCACGGCCACATCGCGGTCAACGACCGCAAGGTCGACAAGCCGTCCTTCCGCGTCCGTCCCGACGACGTCGTGATGGTCCGCGAGCGCAGCCGCGAGAAGCACCCCTTCCAGGTCGCGCGTGAGGGTGGCTACGCCCCCGAGGGCGAGACCCCCCGCTACCTGCAGGTCAACCTCAAGGCCCTGGCCTTCCGCCTGGACCGTGACCCGCAGCGCAAGGAGATCCCGGTGATCTGCGACGAGCAGCTCGTCGTCGAGTACTACGCCCGCTGATCCAGGCGTAGTCACCGCACGGCCGCGCGCCCCGCGCGCGGCCGGCCGCGTGCTCAGCCCGCCGTCTCCCCGCCGTTCGCGGAGGGGGAGGCGGCGGGTTCGTCCGTTTCCGGGGACGGTTCCGGTCCCGTACCGGAGCGCGGGCCCAGTACGGGGCCGTCCGGCCGGGGCGCCGCGTCACCGCCGAGAATCCGGGCGGCCGTCGCGTCCAGGTCGAGCAGGGCGCCTTCCCGCAGGCAGTGCCCGTACCGCTCGGCCCCCAGCGCCTCCCGCGCCCGCTCCTCGCACAGCCGGTGCGGCTGGTTGAAGTGGCGCGAGCCGAACAGCGGCAGCCCCACCGAGGGCCAGATCCGCCCGGCGGCCCCCTGGAGCAGCGCCGCCTCCGCCGGATCGCCCTCGCCGAGCGTGACCAGCGCCAGCAGCTCGATGGCCAGCACCGCGCCCAGCAGGTCGTGGAAGGCGTGGTCGATGGCCAGGCACTCGGTCAGCAGGGCACGGGCCCGCGCCGCCTCGCCACGGCTCCAGGCCGCGTAGCCCAGTACGTACAGCGCGTACGCCAGGGTCCACCGCTCCCCGTGGTCGTCGCAGACCTGCCGCACGTCCTCGCACAGGCGCACCGCCTGCCCGAGGTCGCCCTGGAACGCCACCGCCATCGCCAGCTCGACCTGGCCCATCAGCACGTTGCTGTTGAGCTCGCCGATCTCCCGGTAGCGGCCGAGCGCGTCGCGCAGCAGCCGCTCGGCGCGCGGCATGTCGTCGCGGACCAGCGCGAGACAGCCGGTGCGGTGCAGCGCGTACGCGGCGGCGGTGGCGTTGCCGGTGCGCTCCGCGCCCTCGCGGCACTCCTGGAGGGCGATCGCCGCGCCGACCGCGTCGCCCTGGAGCACCGCCACGTACCCGGCCACCCACAGGGCCTTCAGCCGGGCGTCGTCGTGGTCGCCCTCCAGCTCCAGGGAGCGGTCGAGCCAGTGCCGCCCTTCCGAGAGCCGTCCGCACCCCGCCCAGTAGAACCACAGCGTGCCCGCCAGATACTGGCCCAGGTGCGCGTCCCCGGTGCTGTCGAGGCTGTATTCCAGCGCGACCCGCAGATTCGGCAGTTCGCACTCGATACGGGCGGCCACCTCGGCCTGCCGCGGACTGAACCAGTCCAGCTCGCACCAGGTCGCCAGGCCCACATACCAGTCGCGGTGCCGCCGGCGCATCCGCTCGGCGTCGCCCGCCGCGTCCAGCCAGCCCGCCCCGTACTCCCGGACGGTGTCCAGCATCCGGTGGCGCACGCCCGCCGGGGTCTCCTCCCGTACGACCACCGACTGGGCCACCAGTTCCCCGAGCACGTCGACCAGTTCGTCCGCGGGCAGGTCCGGGCCCGAGCAGACGTACTCGGCCGCGTCGAGGTCGAACTGCCCGGCGAAGACCGACAGCCGTGCCCACAGCAGGCGCTCGGCGGGCGTGCACAGCTCGTGGCTCCAGCCGATGGCCGTCCGCAGCGTCCGGTGGCGGCACTCGGCCGCGCCCCGCGGGGGCGAGAGGCCCGCGCGGGTGCCGGGGTAGCCGCCGGTCAGCAGCCGGAAGCGGTCGTCGAGCCGGGCCAGCACCTGTTCCACCGACAGGGCCCGCAGCCGCCCGGCGGCCAGTTCCAGCGCGAGCGGGATGCCGTCCAGGCGGCGGCACAGTTCGGCGACGGCGGCCTCGCCCGACGCGTCCGTGGTGAAGCCGGGGACCACGGCCGTGGCGCGGTCGTGGAACAGGTCCACCGCGTCCGGGCCGTCCATCGGGGGCAGCGGCAGGTTCTGCTCGCCGGGCAGGCCGAGCGGGCGCCGGCCCGCGGCCAGTACACGCAGGCCGGGCGCGCGCCGCAGCAGGTCGGCGGCGAGGTCGGCGCAGTCGTCGACCAGGTGCTCGTAGCCGTCCAGGACGAGCAGCAGGTCGCGGCCCGCGAGGTGGTCGCGCAGCGCGGCGCGCGGCGGCCGTCCGGTGTGGTCGGCGAGGCCCAGCGCCTCGGCGACCGCGTGGTCGAGCAGGTGCCCGTGGCGCAGCGGGGCCAGCTCGGCCAGCCACACGCCATCGCAGAAGCGATCCTGCAAGCTCTTGGCAGCGTGCGTGGCCAGCCGGGACTTCCCCACGCCGCCGACCCCGGTGAGCGTCACCAGCCGGGCGGACTCCAGATGCCCGGCCAGCGCGGCGAGTTCGCCGTCGCGGCCGATGAACCGGGTCAGCTCCGCGGGCAGATTGCCGGGCACCCGCAGGCGCGCGGAGGAAGGACGGGGCAGGGAGCGTCGCATGGGACACGGAGCGTACTCGCAGGTGTGCGGACCGTACAAACGCCCGGCGGTGGGCCCCGCGCCGCACGGGGAAGGCGGTACGGTCGCGCGCCCGCGGCGCGATAGGCTCGGGATCTGCCGTTCGAGCAGGACGCAACCGGAACAGAATCAGTCGGAGAGTGGTGCCAACGTGACCGGTGGAGAGGTGGCCGGGATCCTCGTGGCCGTCTTCTGGGCGATCCTCGTGTCCTTCCTCGCCCTCGTGCTGGTGAGGCTCGCACAGACGCTCAAGGCGACGACCAGGATGGTCGCCGAGGTGTCCGAGCAGGCCGTACCGTTGCTGGCCGACGCGTCCGCGACCGTCCGCTCCGCGCACACCCAGCTCGCCCGGGTCGACGCCATCGCCTCCGACGTCCAGGAGGTCACCGCCAACGCCTCCGCGCTCTCCTCGACCGTCTCCTCCGCCTTCGGCGGACCCCTGGTCAAGGTCGCGGCGTTCGGCTACGGCGTGCGCCGCGCGATCGGCAGGAAGGGCGCACCGCCCGAGCCGAAGCGCACCGTCGTCGGCCGTACCCTGCCCGCCGCCCGCCGCGGCGGGCGCCGCAACCGTCGCTCCAAGGACTGATCGCCGCGATGTTCCGCCGCGCATTCTGGTTCACCACCGGCGCCGCCGCCGGGGTGTGGGCCACCACCAAGGTCAACCGCAAGCTGCGCAAGCTCCAGCCCGACAGCCTCGCGGCGCAGGCCGCCGACAAGGCCGTCGAGACCGGACACCGGCTGCGCCAATTTGCAGTGGACGTACGCACGGGAATGTCGGACCGTGAGGGGCAGCTGTACGAAGCCCTGGGCCTGACGGACCGGGGCGACGCACGCGAGCTGCCCGCTGCGCGCTCCCGCGCCGCACTCGAAACGCCGCAGTACCAGATCACGCAGCACCGAACGATTACCCCCGGACCGACCGGACCGACCGGAAATGAGGACCACTGATGGAGTCGGCTGAAATCCGCCGCCGCTGGCTGCGCTTCTTCGAGGAGCGCGGGCACACCGTCGTGCCGTCGGCGTCGCTCATCGCGGACGACCCGACGCTGCTGCTGGTCCCCGCGGGCATGGTGCCCTTCAAGCCGTACTTCCTCGGCGAGGTCAAGCCGCCGTGGCCGCGCGCCACCAGCGTCCAGAAGTGCGTGCGCACGCCGGACATCGAAGAGGTCGGCAAGACCACCCGGCACGGCACGTTCTTCCAGATGTGCGGCAACTTCTCCTTCGGCGACTACTTCAAGGAAGGCGCCATCAAGCACGCCTGGGAGCTGCTGACCAGCTCCCAGGACGATGGCGGCTACGGCCTGGACCCGGAGAAGCTCTGGATCACCGTCTACCTGGACGACGACGAGGCCGAGCGCATCTGGCACGAGGTCGTCGGGGTGCCCAAGGAGCGCATCCAGCGCCTGGGCAAGAAGGAGAACTACTGGTCCATGGGCGTCCCGGGCCCCTGCGGCCCGTGCTCCGAGATCAACTACGACCGCGGCCCGGAGTTCGGCGTCGAGGGCGGCCCGGCCGTCAACGACGAGCGGTACGTGGAGATCTGGAACCTGGTCTTCATGCAGTACGAGCGCGGCGCGGGCATCGGCAAGGAGGACTTCGAGATCCTCGGTGACCTGCCGAGCAAGAACATCGACACCGGCCTCGGCCTGGAACGCCTGGCGATGATCCTCCAGGGCGTCCGCAACATGTACGAGACCGACACGCTGCGCGTCGTCATCGACAAGGCCGGCGACCTGACCGGCGTACGCTACGGCGCCGCCGCCGACGCCGACGTGTCGCTGCGCGTGGTCGCCGACCACATGCGTACGTCCACCATGCTCATCGGCGACGGCGTCACCCCCGGCAACGAGGGCCGCGGCTATGTGCTGCGCCGCATCATGCGCCGCGCCATCCGCAACATGCGCCTGCTCGGCGCCACCGGCCCGGTCGTCGCCGACCTGCTGGACGTGGTCATCAAGACGATGGGCCAGCAGTACCCGGAGCTTCTGGAGGACCGCAAGCGCATCGAGACGGTCGCGCTCGCCGAGGAGGCCGCCTTCCTCAAGACGCTCAAGGCCGGCACCAACATCCTCGACACCGCCGTCACCGAGACCAAGGCCGCCGGCGGCACGGTGCTCCCCGGCGACAAGGCGTTCCTGCTCCACGACACCTGGGGCTTCCCCATCGACCTCACCCTCGAAATGGCCGCCGAACAGGGCCTTTCGGTGGACGAGAACGGCTTCCGCCGGCTGATGAAGGAGCAGCGGGAGCGCGCCAAGGCCGACGCCCAGGCCAAGAAGCACGGCCACGCCGACCTGTCCGCCTACCGCGAGGTGGCCGACCGCTCCGGCGCCACCGTCTTCACCGGCTACACCCGCACCGAGGGCGAGTCCTCCGTCGTCGGCCTGCTGGCCAACGGCGTGTCGGCCCCCGCGGCCCAGGAGGGCGACGAGGTCGAGGTCGTCCTGGACCGCACCCCCTTCTACGCCGAGGGCGGCGGCCAGCTCGCCGACACCGGCCGGATCAAGCTGGAGTCCGGCGCCGTCGTCGAGGTCCGCGACGTGCAGCAGCCGGTGCCCGGCGTCACGGTGCACAAGGGCGTCGTGCAGGTCGGCGAGGTCGTGGTCGGCTCGCCCGCGTACGCCACCATCGACGTCAAGCGCCGCCGGGCCATCGCCCGCGCCCACAGCGCCACCCACCTCACCCACCAGGCGCTGCGCGACGCGCTCGGCCCCACGGCCGCCCAGGCCGGTTCGGAGAACTCCCCGGGCCGCTTCCGCTTCGACTTCGGCTCGCCGACCGCCGTGCCTGGTACGGTCCTGACCGACGTGGAGCAGCGCATCAACGAGGTGCTCTCCCGCGAACTGGACGTCCAGGCCGAGGTCATGAGCATGGAGGACGCCAAGAAGCAGGGCGCCATCGCCGAGTTCGGCGAGAAGTACGGCGACCGGGTGCGCGTGGTGACCATCGGCGACTTCTCCAAGGAGCTGTGCGGCGGCACCCATGTGGCCAACACTGCCCAGCTGGGCCTGGTCAAGCTGCTCGGCGAGTCCTCCATCGGCTCCGGCGTGCGCCGTGTGGAGGCCCTGGTCGGCGTGGACGCGTACAACTTCCTCGCCCGCGAGCACACCGTCGTCTCGCAGTTGACCGAGCTGGTCAAGGGCCGCCCCGAGGAGCTGCCCGAGAAGATCTCCGGCGTGCTGGCCAAGCTCAAGGAGGCCGAGAAGGAGATCGAGCGCTACCGCGCCGAGAAGGTCCTCCAGGCCGCCGCCGGGCTGGCCCAGGAGGCCAAGGACGTACGGGGCGTCGCGCTGGCCGCCGCCCAGGTCGCCGACGGCACCTCCGCCGACGACCTGCGCAAGCTGGTGCTGGACGTGCGCGGCCGCATCCCGGGCGACCGCCCGGCCGTGGTGGCGCTGTTCACCGTGGCCAACGGCCGCCCGCTGACCGTGATCGCCACCAACGAGGCCGCCCGCGAGCGCGGCATCAAGGCCGGTGACCTGGTCCGTACGGCCGCCAAGACGCTCGGCGGCGGCGGTGGCGGCAAGCCGGACGTGGCCCAGGGCGGCGGCCAGAACGCCGCCGCGGTGCCCGAGGCCGTCGAGGCCGTCGAGCGCCTCGTGGCCGAGGCGGCCTGAGCGCGTGAGGGAGATGCGGCGCGGCAGGCGCCTCGCCATCGACGTCGGGGACGCCCGGATCGGGGTCGCCTCGTGCGACCCCGACGGGGTCCTCGCGACCCCCGTGGAGACGGTGCCGGGCCGGGACGTCCCGGCCGCGCACCGGCGCCTGAAGGCGATCGTCGAGGAGTACGAGCCCATCGAGGTCGTCGTCGGCCTGCCCCGCTCCCTGAACGGGGGAGAGGGGCCGGCCGCGGCCAAGGTGCGGGCCTTCGCGCAGGAGATGGCGCGCGGGATCGCTCCGGTGGGGGTACGCCTGGTCGATGAGCGCATGACAACCGTCACAGCCACGCAGGGCCTGCGGGCCTCCGGGGTGCGCAGCAAGAAGGGCCGCTCGGTGGTGGATCAGGCCGCTGCGGTGGTCATTCTCCAGAGTGCACTGGAGACCGAACGGGTGTCTGGTCACCCACCCGGCGAGAGCGTCGAAGTGGTCATCTGATCGCGGTACGGTAACGTTCCGCGCGACGTCGCGGCGGATCGAACAACCGCACGTGCAGAAAGAGGCGGTCGGTACCGCAGGCGCTGCCACCCAGGAGCGCACCGCCTCGCGGCTCTAGGGGATCGATGACTGAGTATGGCCGGGGCTACGGCTCCGAACCGTGGCATCCCGACGACCCTCTCTACGGAGACCAGGGTCGATACGGAGGCCGGCCGCAACGGCCTCAGCAAGGTTCTTACGAAGGGCAGTACGGCGGCCCGCACCAGCAGCAGGCCGCCTACGGAGGCCAGCCGCAGGGCGGCCAGCAGCACTACGGTCAGCAGCACCAGGGGCCGCATCCCCAGGGCCAGCAGCACCAGGGGCAGCACCCCCACGGCCAGCAGCAGCCCCAGTGGGATGAGCTGTCCGGCCCGTACCCGGCCCAGCAGCAGTACAACGGCGGCTGGGACGCCTCCCAGGGCGGCGCCCCGTACGACCCGTACGGCCAGCAGCCGCCGGTCGACCCGTACAGCGGCCAGAGCCCCGACTACTACGGGACCCAGGACGCGTACCCGCCGCCGCAGCCGCAGCACCTGCGTCAGCAGCAGGGCGGGCAGCCCGGGCCGCAGGGCCAGGGCGAGCACGGCGAGCAGATCGGCCAGACGGCGCAGTTCGAGGCGGTGCGCCCGGAGCAGCTGCGCCAGCCGCCGCACCCCTCCCCGCCCGGCGACGACTTCCGGGCCGCTCCCGGACCCGAGCAGGACGAGCAGGTCCGGGACCCGGCGCACTCCTTCTTCAAGGACGACCCGGACGGCGACGATGACGACGACCCGCGCGAGGAGCGCCGGGCCGGCCGGGAGCGCCGCGGCAAGGGCGGCAAGGGCGGCAAGAAGCGCAGCCGCATGACCTGCCTGGTCGTCGCCGGCGTCTTCCTCGTCGGCGGCGGCGCGGTCGCCTACTTCGGCTACGACTTCTTGATGAGCCACTTCGGCCCGGCCCCCGACTTCGAGGGCGAGGGCAGCGGCGAGGTACAGGTCCAGATCCCGTCGGGCACCTCGGTCATGGAGATGGGCCTGATCCTCAAGCGCGAGGGCGTGGTCAAGAGCGCCGACGCCTTCACCGAGGCGGCGAACGAGAACGACCAGGGCAAGAAGCTCCAGGCCGGTGCCTACTCGCTGCGCAAGCAGATGTCGGCGGCGTCCGCGGTCAAGCTGATGCTGGACCCCAAGAGCCGCAACGGCCTGACCGTCCGCGAGGGCCTGCGCAACGGCGCCGTCTACGACCTGATCGACAAGAAGCTGCACCTGAACCCCGGTACGACCAAGGACGTGGCGCGCTCCGAGGCCAAGAACCTGGGGCTGCCCTCCTGGGCGAACAGCAACCCGAAGATCAAGGACCCGCTGGAGGGCTTCCTCTACCCCTCCACGTACAGCGTCAGCGGCAAGGCCAAGCCGGCCGAGGTCCTCAAGGAGATGGTGGCGCGGGCCAACCGGGAGTACGCCAAGTACGACCTGGAGGAGAACGCGAAGAAGTTCGGCCTCAAGTCGCCGCTGGACCTCATCACGGTCGCCAGCCTCACCCAGGCCGAGGGCATCACCCACGACGACTTCCGCAAGATGGCCGCGGTCGTCTACAACCGGCTCGCGACGAGCAACACGGTCACCAACCAGAAGCTCGAATTCGACTCGACGTACAACTACCTGAAGAACCAGAGCAAGATCGACATCGGTACGCGCGAGATCCGCAACTACGACGACCCGTACAACACGTACTTCTACAAGGGCCTGCCGCCGGGACCGATCGGCAACCCCGGCGAGGACGCGCTGAAGGCGTCGATCGACCCGGACCAGAGCGCCAAGTGGCTGTTCTTCATCTCCATCGACGGGAAGAAGACGGACTTCACGACCAACCTCAAGGACCACGAGAAGCTGGTCCAGGAGTTCAACAAGCGCAAGCGCCAGTCGTAGGCCCCGGTGTCCGGCCGTCGCGGGGCGGCGGCCGGTCCGGGGCGCCCCGGCCGCCGCGGGACGGTTCGTCTATCGTTTCGCGGGTCCGAGCTGAGGAGCACCATGTCCAGTGAAGTCCAGGTCCGCCGCCGGGCGGCGGTCCTCGGGTCGCCCATCGCCCACTCCCTGTCCCCGGTCCTGCACCGGGCCGCCTACGCCGAACTGGGCCTGGCCGACTGGGAGTACGGCCGCCACGAGATCGACGAGGCCGCGCTGCCCGGCTTCATGGAGCGGCTGGACGGCACGTGGGCGGGCCTGTCCCTGACCATGCCGCTCAAGCGCGCGGTGATCCCGCTGCTGGACGCGATCAGCGACACCGCCGCCTCCGTCGAGGCCGTGAACACCGTCGTCTTCACCGAGGACGGGCGGCGCACCGGCGACAACACCGACATCCCCGGCATGCTGGCCGCGCTGCGCGAGCGCGGCGTCCACGAGGTCGAGGGCGCGGCCGTGCTGGGCGCCGGCGCCACCGCCTCCTCCGCGCTCGCCGCCCTGTCCCGGATCTGCACGGGCGAGGTGACCGCCTACGTACGCAGCGAGGCGCGGGCCGCGGAGATGCGCGGCTGGGGCGAACGGCTGGGCGTCACCGTCCGTACCGCCGACTGGTCGAAGGCGGCCGCGGCCTTCGAGGCGCCGCTGGTCATCGCCACCACCCCGGCCGGAACCACCGACGCGCTGGCCGCCGCCGTGCCGGAACGTCCCGGCACCCTCTTCGACGTGCTGTACGAGCCGTGGCCGACCGCCCTGGCCGCGGCCTGGAGCGTCCGCGGCGGCGCGGTCGTGGGCGGCCTGGACCTCCTCGTCCACCAGGCCGTCCTCCAGGTGGAGCAGATGACCGGCCGCTCCCCGGCCCCGCTGGCGGCGATGCGCGCGGCGGGGGAGGCGGCGCTCGGCGGACGGTGACCCCGCCCGGTGTGTCCACCGCCGGTCCGCTTCCTGGACGGGGAGCGGTCCGCCGGGGCGGACGTGGGAGGATCAGGGGAAGACTGTTCGCGCAGTAGCAGGACATGAGGAGCATCGTTGAGCAGGTTGCGCTGGCTGACGGCGGGGGAGTCGCACGGCCCCGCACTCGTGGCGACGCTGGAGGGCCTCCCGGCCGGCGTCCCGATCACCACGGACATGGTGGCGGACGCCCTGGCCCGTCGCCGGCTCGGCTATGGCCGCGGTGCCCGCATGAAGTTCGAGCGCGACGAGGTCACCTTCCTCGGCGGCGTCCGGCACGGCCTCACCCTCGGCTCGCCCGTCGCGATCATGGTCGGCAACACCGAGTGGCCCAAGTGGGAAAAGGTCATGGCGGCCGACCCGGTCGACCCCGCCGAGCTGGCCGAACTGGCCCGTAACGCCCCGCTGACCCGCCCCCGCCCCGGCCACGCCGACCTGGCCGGCATGCAGAAGTACGGTTTCGACGAGGCCCGTCCGGTCCTGGAGCGCGCCTCCGCCCGTGAGACCGCGGCGCGTGTCGCGCTCGGCACGGTCGCCCGCTCCTACCTCAAGGAGACGGCCGGCATCGAGATCGTCTCGCATGTGGTCGAGCTGGCCGCCGCCAAGGCCCCGTACGGCGTGGTTCCCCAGCCCTCGGACGTGGAGCGGCTGGACGCCGACCCGGTGCGCTGCCTGGACCCGGAGGCGAGCGCGGCGATGGTCGCCGAGATCGACCAGGCCCACAAGGACGGCGACACCCTCGGCGGCGTGGTCGAGGTGCTGGCGTACGGCGTCCCCGTCGGCCTGGGCTCGCACGTGCACTGGGACCGGCGGCTGGACGCGCGGCTGGCCGGTGCCCTCATGGGCATCCAGGCGATCAAGGGCGTCGAGGTCGGCGACGGCTTCGACCTGGCCCGGGTGCCCGGTTCCCAGGCGCACGACGAAATCGTCTCCACGGACGAGGGCCTGCGCCGCGCCACCGGCCGTTCCGGCGGCACCGAGGGCGGCCTGACCACCGGTGAGCTGCTGCGCGTACGGGCCGCGATGAAGCCGATCGCGACCGTCCCGCGCGCCCTGGCCACCGTCGACGTGACCACCGGCGAGGCGACGCAGGCCCACCACCAGCGCTCCGACGTGTGCGCGGTCCCCGCGGCCGGCATCGTCGCGGAGGCGATGGTCGCGCTGGTGCTCGCCGACGCGGTGGCGGAGAAGTTCGGCGGCGACAGCGTGCCGGAGACCCGCCGCAACGTGCGGTCCTTCCTCGACAGCCTGGCGATCAAGTGACGCCGCCGCTCGTGGTGCTGGTGGGCCCCCCGGGCGCGGGGAAGTCCACCGTCGGGGCCCTGCTGGCCGAACGGCTCGGCGCCGGCTACCGCGACACCGACGCGGACATCGAGGCGGGCGCGGGCAAGCCGATCCCGGAGATCTTCATCGACCAGGGCGAGCTGCACTTCCGCGAACTGGAGCGGCAGGCCGTACGGACCGCGGTCGAGACCCACCCCGGCGTGCTCTCGCTCGGCGGCGGCGCGGTCATGGACGACGGCACCCGCGCCCTGCTGGCCGGCCTGCCCGTCGTCTTCCTGGACGTCCAACTGGCCGACGCCGTACGGCGCGTGGGCCTCGACGCACCGCGCCCGCTGCTCGCCGTCAACCCGCGGCAGCGCTGGCGCGAGCTGATGGAGGCGCGCCGCCCGCTGTACACGGAAGTCGCGCGCGCCGTGGTCACCACGGACGGCCGCACGCCCGAAGAGGTCGCCGACGCCGTACTGGACGCATTGCAGCTACAGACACCCCCGGAGGCCGGAGCGCGGGCGGCGGACGCCGCGGCGCCCGGCACGCCCGGGAGAGAGGAACACCCGTGACGGAGCAGCCCACCCGAATCCAGGTCGGCGGCACCGCGGGCACCGACCCGTACGAGGTCCTGGTCGGCCGGCAGCTGCTGGGCGAGCTGGCGGGCCTGATCGGCAAGAAGGCCCAGCGGGTCGCCGTGCTGCACCCGGAGGCGCTGGCCGCCACCGGCGAGGCGCTGCGCGAGGACCTGGCCGGCCAGGGATACGAGGCCATCGCCGTCCAACTGCCCAACGCGGAGGAGGCCAAGACCGCCGAGGTCGCCGCGTACTGCTGGAAGGCGCTGGGCCAGACCGGCTTCACCCGTACCGACGTGATCGTCGGCGTCGGCGGCGGCGCCACCACGGACGTGGCGGGCTTCGTCGCCGCGACGTGGCTGCGCGGCGTGCGCTGGATCGCCGTACCGACCACCGTGCTCGGCATGGTGGACGCCGCGGTCGGCGGCAAGACCGGTATCAACACCGCCGAGGGCAAGAACCTCGTCGGCGCCTTCCACCCGCCGGCCGGCGTGCTGTGCGACCTGGCCGCGCTGGACTCCCTCCCGGTCCACGACTACGTCTCCGGGCTCGCCGAGGTCATCAAGGCGGGCTTCATCGCCGACCCGGCCATCCTGGAGCTGATCGAGTCCGACCCCGAGGGCGCCAAGCGCCCCGACGGCCCGCACACCACCGAGCTGATCGAGCGCGCCATCCGGGTCAAGGCCGAGGTGGTCTCCGCCGACCTGAAGGAATCCGGGCTGCGCGAGATCCTCAACTACGGCCACACCCTGGGCCACGCCATCGAGAAGAACGAGCGCTACAACTGGCGGCACGGCGCCGCGGTCTCCGTCGGCATGGTCTTCGCCGCCGAACTGGGCCGCATCGCCGGGCGCCTGGACGACGCGACCGCCGACCGGCACCGCGCCGTCCTGGCGTCGGTGGGCCTGCCGCTGACCTACCGCGGCGACCAGTGGCCCAAGCTGCTGGAGACGATGAAGGTCGACAAGAAGTCGCGCGGCGACCGGCTGCGCTTCATCGTCCTGGACGGCCTGGCCAAGCCCACCGTCCTGGAGGGCCCCGACCCGGCGATGCTGCTCGCCGCGCACGCGGAGATCGCCGCATGAGGCGCGTCCTGGTCCTCAACGGACCCAACCTCGGCCGTCTGGGCTCCCGCGAGCCCGACGTCTACGGCTCCACGTCCTACGCCGGACTGGTCGAACGCTGCACCGCGCTCGGCAAGGAGCTGGGCCTGGCGGCCGAGGTCCGGGAGACCAACGACGAGGGCGAGATGATCCGCTGGCTGCACGAGGCGGCGGACGGCTCGATTCCGGTGGTCATCAACCCCGGCGCATTCACGCACTACTCGTACGCGATGCGGGACGCCGCCGCCCAGCGGACCGCCCCCCTCATCGAGGTGCACATCTCCAACCCGTACGCCCGCGAGGAGTTCCGCCACACCTCGGTGATCGCGGCGGTCGCCAGCGGTACGGTGGCGGGCTTCGGCATCGGCTCGTACGAACTCGCGCTGCGCGCGCTGGCCGCCGAACTCACGGGCTGATCCCCGCACCCCGCGCACCCTGCGCCGCTCCCGGCCGTCGCCCCGGCGACGGCCGGGCCCGCCGGCCGCCCCGCCGGGGGAGGACTGCGGTCACCTTCTGCGGGTACCGTTCGCCGGACAACCACATCGGCCCACCCGGGCCGGACGCCTGGCGCGCACCCGAGCGCCGTACGGACGACAGCCCCGCCCGTACGGCGAGCACCGCGCACCGCGGGCGGCCCACGAGATCGACCGCACGAGACGGAGAGCCACCGGATGCAGCACGCAGTGGGGGCGCCGCTGCCACCGCCTCACGGACCGGTGCCGGGGCCCGTGGCCGCGATGAGCTGGACCCCGGGCCATCCCGTACCACCGCAGCAGCCGCCGGCCGCGCCGCCCGCGCAGGGCTGGCCCACGGCCCCGCCGCCCACCGCCCCGCCGCACGGCGCGCCGACCGCGCCGCCCCCCGCCGAGGCCACCGGGCACGTCCAGCTGCCGCCCGGCGCGCCCGTGGCGCTGCCCAGCCCGCCCACCGGAGCCTCCGCGCCGGACGCCGCGCACGCCGCCGTCGCGGTGCTGCTCATCGGCCCGGCCGGGGCCGGCAAGACCAGCGTCGCCCGGCACTGGGCCGACACCCGCCGGGTGCCCACCGCGCACATCAGCCTCGACGACGTGCGCGAATGGGTACGGTCCGGATTCGCCGACCCGCAGACCGGCTGGAACGACCACTCCGAGGCGCAGTACCGCCTCGCCCGCCGCACCTGCGGCTTCGCCGCCCGCAACTTCCTCGCCAACGGCATCTCCTGCATCCTGGACGACGCCGTCTTCCCGGACCGCCCGGTCATCGGCCTCGGCGGCTGGAAACGCCACGTGGGCCCCGGCCTGCTGCCGATCGTGCTGCTCCCCGGCCTGGAAATAGTCCTGGAGCGCAACGCCCGCCGCACGGGCAACCGCCGCCTGTCCGACGAAGAGGTCGCCCGGATACACGGCCGGATGGCGGGCTGGTACGGCTCCGGCCTGCCGATCATCGACAACTCGGCGCAGGATGTGCCCACGACGGCGCGGCTGCTGGATGACGTGGTTGCCCGGAGTATTGCCAGTCCGCCTAGCTGGTAGCTGGTGGCGGGGGTTGGTGGCACGGGCGGGGGAGCGGCGGCTGGCAGGAGGGGGCGGGGCGGAAGGCGGTCCAGGGCCTTGCCGTACGGGGGTGCGAGGCCCCACAGCCGTACGGGGCGCGCCATCCCGCACCCGGCCGCCCCACACCCGCACAGGGCGCGCCGCCCCCGAC